>CANEUK010000061.1 GCA_947441695.1 Rickettsiales bacterium | reverse complement strand
CGACGGCTCGCCAGCATAATACATCCGGCTTGAGTCGCCATGCCAACCATCCAAAATTACCGTAACATCAATGTTTACGATATCGCCATTTTTAAGCTTTTCATCGCTTGGAATTCCGTGACAAACCACGTGATTTATTGAAGTGCAAATTGATTTTGGAAATCCTCTGTAATTAAGCGGGGCAGGAATCGCGCCTTTTTCGATAATTTTATCGTGACAAAGTTTATCGAGTTCGTTTGTTGAAATTGCGGGCTGAACATAAGGCGTAATAAAATCTAGAATTTCGGCAGCTAGTTTTCCGGCGGCGCGCATTTTTTCAAATTCGTTTGGTTGATGAATTGTAATTGTCATGAATTTTTTATTGATTTGCTGAAATTGAACAATACGTTGACTCGTCTTGGTTTATTTCTCTCATTTTTTTCAAACTAAAATACAATCTAACAATGGCAAGAATTACCGTTGAAGACTGCGTAACAGTTGTTACTAATCGCTTTGAGCTTTGTTTAATTGCAAGCAACCGCGCTAAAAGTATTTTATCTGGAGCTGCCACAACTCTTAATCGCAAAGAAAAGCCAGCAGTTATTGCGCTTCGTGAAATTGCCGAAGGTTTAATTGATGTTGACAACGTTAAAAACAACATTGTTCGCTCTATTAAAAATCGCGGTATAGTTGAGGTTATTTCTGCTTCAAATGATCAAATATCCGAAATTATTGAAGAAGAATCTGAATCTCACCTTGTTTTAAAAGACAACACCTTTGTTGACGAGAATATTCAAATTGATGATTGATTTAAAAATCAAAAACCTAGCTTCTAAATAAAAAATGTTGCTAGTTCTCCATAATTCATTTGGTGCGCAAAACTCAAAAATTGGCTAAATTTTCAATTTCAAGCCAAATTTAATTTAAGTGCTACCTAAACTATTTGAAGATCTCGATTTTCAATAAAACCAAAAATCTATTGTAGATGCACTAATTTATTAGCCGCGCAGCAATCCAAAATTTACTAAATTCGACTTAAGTTGAATTGATTAATTGCAAACCCAAATTCAGACAAAACTTGAATTTGATTTAGTTCCATCGAAAACAAAATGATTTCCTGTTCAGAATTAATCGAAAAAATCCACGCTTATCACCCCAATTTTAACGACTCTCTTTTTCAAAAAGCCTACATCTTAGCCAAAAACGCTCACGGTAATCAAAAACGCCATTCTGGCGATTTATATTTTTCTCATCCTCTTGAGGTTGCACAAATTCTAATCGACTTAAAACTTGACCAAGAATCAATAATCACAGGTCTTTTGCACGATGTGGTTGAAGATACCGAAATTGGCTTAGAAGAAATTGAAAAAGATTTTGGCAAAGAAATTGCCAAATTAGTTGATGGCGTAACCAAGTTAGGAAAAATTGAATCGGTTCCTTCAAATCAAAGAGTTGCTGAAAATTTTCGAAAACTAACCTTGGCAATGTCGCAAGATATTCGCGTTTTATTGGTAAAATTGGCTGATCGTCTTCATAATATGCGCACACTTTTCTATGTGCCAAACAAAGAAAAAAAAATTAAAAAAGCTCAAGAAAGCCTAGATATTTATGCCCCGCTGGCTGGTAGAATTGGTCTTGAAAAAATTAAAAATGAGTTGCAAGAGCTGGCTTTTGAAATTATCGATCCAACAAGTTACAAAGAAATTTTAGAAAGACTTGGCGAACTAATCGAAAAAAATAAAAATCTTACTTCAAAAATTATTGAAGACCTAAAAAACATCCTATCTCAAGAAAAAATTGACTACGAAATTTCGGGACGCTCAAAAACTCCTTACTCAATTTGGATAAAAATGCGGCAGAAAAATATCGGCTTCCACAATTTGCACGACATCATGGCTTTTCGCATTGTAGTAAAAGACGTTGGCGAGTGTTATCGGGTTCTTGGTGTTGTTAATTCGAATTATAGCATGATTCCTGGAACCTTTAAAGACTACATCAGCACGCCAAAAGAAAATGGCTATCAATCTTTGCATTTGGCAATTTTGGGGCCACTTAACAAGAAAATTGAAATTCAAATTCGCAATAAAAGAATGAACGAAATTTCTGAAATTGGCGTTGCCGCGCACTGGCGCTACAAAGAAAAATCAAAAAATTCGTTAGCTAAAAATAGGGAAGAAAACGAACAATATCGATGGATTAGAGACTTAATTAATCTTTTTGAAAATTCTGAAAACCCTAACGAAGTTTTGCAAAATCACAAATTTCAAATGCATAAAAACGAGGTTTTTTGCTTTACGCCAAATGGCGATATTTTTAATTTGCCTTTTGGCGCAACAATTATTGATTTTGCCTACGAAGTTCACTCTGAAATTGGTAATTCTTGTGCTTCGGCAAAAGTAAATGGAGTAATTGTTCCTCTTCGTCAAAAATTAGAAAATGGCGATCAAGTAGAAATCATAACCACCAAAAACAGCAAGCCATCGCCAAATTGGCTTCAATTTGCCATAACTCCAAAAGCCAAATCTTCAATTAAGAATTTTATCAAAAATGATAAATTTAGCGAATATAGTTCGCTTGGTCGAGCAATTTTAAATAAATTTTTTGCTTCAAAAGAACTTGAACTAAGCGATAAAATTTTAGAAAAAGCTGCTAATTTTTTTCATAAAAAAACTATTGCTGATTTGTGCTTTAAAGTAGCCGATGGAAGCCTTTCAAGGCAAGATGTGTTAAAAGTTTCTTATCCAGATTTTAAGGAAGAAACCAAGCAAATCAAAAACTCAAAATCAAATTTAGAAAGAAATCAAAAATCAAACCATTCTTTGCCAATTGAAGGTTTAATTGCCGGAATGGCAATTAGCTACGCGCCATGTTGTAGTCCAATTTTGGGCGATCCAATTTTAGGAATTATTAATATTGGAACTGGCGTTGCAATTCATAACCAAACTTGCAAAAACTTAAGAAATTTAGCCCTAACTCCCCAAAAAGTTTTAGATGTTTGTTGGAAAAACGACCATGAAACTAACAACGAAATGTATGCTAGTAGAATCAGGATTTTAGTTGAAAACAAATCCGGAAGTCTTGCCGATGCCAGCAGCATTATTGCCAATAAAAAGGTAAATATTATTCACATTAAAACCTCAAACCGATCGGCTGATTTTTTTGAGGTAATAATTGATATAGAAGTAAAAAATATTCAGCATTTGGAAGAAATTTTATCTTCTTTAAGAATTTCAAAAAAAGTGCTCGAAGTAGAAAGAGTTTTTGTCTAATTAATTAACCAAATCATGAAAAATATTAACTTCTTTAATCGTCATTTAAATCAAACTGGCGAAAATTATTTTGAACATTTTTTATTTGCATTTGCTACAGCAATGTGGATTGGAATGGTTAGTTTGTTTTTAGTTTGTCATGCAATTTTTCCTTTTGTTTTTACTCTTACCGCTAGCAGCAATATCAAAAAAATTAACGAAGTATTGCAAAAAAGATTGGATGTTTTGATGAAACGTCGCCAAGAAAAAGAAAACTCAAAACAATGAAAACAATTGCGGTTGTTGGATTTGGTTTTTGCGGTCGTTTAGCTTTTTTTCATTGGGCAAAAAATTTGGTAAAAGAATCTGGCAAAAAAACCAAAATCTTGATTTTTGATAAAACTGAAAAAAAAGGCTTAGGAACAGCGTTTTCAAGCTTTTCGCCGTTTTATGTTTTAAACGTTCCAACTAAAAAAATGAGCGCGTTTTCAGATTTTCCTCAAGATTTTTGTCAATTTTTACAAAAAAATTATCCGCAAATCTGGGAAAAAACTGGTGAAAATGGCTTTGTTCCTCGTGAAATTTATGGCGAATATGTTGATCAATTCACGCGCCAAGCCTTTGATTTAGCTCGCGATAAAAATGCTGATTTTGAATTTGTCTACGAAGAAGTTGTTGAAATTTTTAACCAAAAAACTGATGAATTTTTGCTAAAAACTAAAAATCAAAAAACCTTTCAAGCCAATCAAATTCTGCTCGCAACCAGTTTTAATCAAGTCAATTTAGCGGTAGATTTTTCTGCGACAAATCTTATTCAAAATTTATGGAAATCTGGTGACAAAAAATTTCACCAACAAATTTTTTCTAACAATCAAACAATTTGCTTAATTGGATGCGGACTTTCGGCCGTTGATGTAATAGTTGGGTTAAAAAATAAAAATTTTTCAGGCAAAATTTTTGCTATTTCTCGTCGCGGAAATTTTTGTAAAAAACACTTTACGCAAATTCAAAAAAACTTTGATTTTATTTCGCCTCAAGACGCCAAAAAAGGCGTGCTTTTTTTGACTCTAAAAATAAGAAATTTTTTGCGTCAAAATCCACAATTCGACTTACGCCATGTCGCTGATTCTGTTCGCTTGAAGACTGTTGAAATTTGGCAAAATTTTGATCAAAAAAACAAAAAATTATTTTTACGTTTTTTGCCTTATTGGAATATTTTTCGTCATCGCGCACCCGCTTCTTCAATTGAGATAATTGAGAAGATGATTGAAAGCGGTCAAATTGAAATTAGGAAAAAAGGCATCAAAAAAATTGTTCAAAAAGGTGAGAAAATTTTGGTGAAAACCGCGAGCGAAGAAATTGAATGCGATTATTTGGTAAATTGCTTGGGTTTTGAGTTTGATCCAAAAAAATATCCGCTTTTTAGTCAAATGTTGGCTCAAAACTTGCTTAAAAACGATCTGTTTTTGGTAAAATCAAATCATCCAAAAATTTATTTGCTTGGAGGTTTAAATATTGGTCGAGACTTTGAATGCACGTCGGTGCCAGACTTGCGAGTTAGCGTGGAAAATTTTTTTCAAAATCACAGCCAAAATCACTAAAAATTTTTTCAAAATTTGGAAAACTAGTAGCAATCATTTCAGAATCGTCAATTTCAACTCCATTTTCCAAAGTCAAACCCATCACCAAAAAAGACATCGCAATTCTGTGATCAAAGTTAGTAAAAATTTTTATCAAGTTTTTTTGTTGTTTTGCGCCGCCTTTTACTTCTAAAAAATCATCGCCCATTTTTACTTCAACGCCACAAGCCTCAAGGTTTTGGGCAATCATTAACAGTCGATTACTTTCTTTAACTTTTAATTCTGCCAAACCATTCATTTTGGTTATTCCAAGTGCGTTTGCGGCCGCTACCGCCAAAATTGGATATTCATCAATCATGCTGGCGGCGCGATTGGCTGGAACTTCTACGCCCTTTAATTGGCTAAATTCAACCACAATGTCAGCAACTTTTTCTTTGGCAATTTCTTGTTCGTTTGTAAGTTCAATTTTGCCGCCCATTTCGCGCAAAGTAGTTAAAATTCCGCTGCGCAAAGGATTTATGCCAACATTTTTGATTTTTATTTTAGAGTTTTTTACCAAAAGTGCCGCAACAATTAAAAATGCTGCCGAAGAAATGTCGCCTGGAATTGCAAAATTTTTGGCGTCAAATTCTTGCAAGCCTGAATAAGAAATTTTGCTGCCGTTTTCTAAGCTTTCGCAAGATATTTTTAAGCCCAAATAACGCATCATAATTTCGGTGTGATCGCGACATTTTTCTGGCTCAAAAATTGTTGTGGTGCCACGCACCGCTAGGCTTGCTAATAGAATACAACTTTTAACTTGGGCTGACGCCATTTTCATTTCATACTCAATTGGTAAAGCGTCTTTGGCACCAATAATTGCAAAAGGCATAACGCCGTTAGCGCGCGAAATCACTTGCGCCCCAAATTGTTTAATTGGCTCAAAAACTCGATTCATCGGGCGTTTGCGCAAAGAAGCGTCGCCCGTAAAAAAAGAATTAAAATTGTAAGGAGCAACCAATCCTGCAAGCAAACGTGCCGCGGTGCCAGAATTTCCCATATCGCAAACGTCTTGCGGCTCGCACAATCCGGCAACTCCCGAACCATTTATAGTCCAATTTGCATTAGAATTTTGAGTAATTTCAACGCCCATCAAGCGCAAGGCGGCAGCGGTTTTAAGCACATCTTCGCCTTCAAGCAGGTTAGAAATTTTTGTTTCGCCACAAGCCAAAGCTCCAAAAATTAAAGCGCGATGCGAAATTGATTTGTCGGGAGCGACAAAAACTTCACCTTTTAGGGCAATGTCTTTTTTGTAGGAGCGAAGGGTTTTTTGGCTCATTTAGAATGGAAAAAAATTGGTAATTGAAGCTTGAAGTGAGCTTAAGAAAAAAATCAAAACCAAATTTAGAATGGCACTTAGAAAAATAATCATTCTTACATTGCCAAAATCTTCTAAAGCCATGTTGGTTTGGGGTTCGTCAAAATACATAATTTTGACGATTCGCAAGTAGTAATAAGCCGAAATCACGCTAAACAAAACTGCTATAATCGAGGGAATAATTAATCCATTTTGCAAGGCTCCAGCTAAAATATAAAATTTTGAAAAAAAGCCAGCAAGCGGCGGAATTCCTGCGGTTGAAAACATTAGAATTGCCAAACAAAAAGCCATTATTGGATTGGTTTTGTTTAGCCCCGAAAGCGAAGAAATGGCAAAAGTTTTTTCATTTTCTTCGTCATTATCATTTCCGCTTTTGCTTTTCATCAAAAGCAAAAATCCAAAGCTGCCTACGGAAATTATGGCGTAAATTATGGCGTAAAGCACACAAGCCACCAAGCTTTGTTTATTAAAAGCGGCGAGGCCAAGAAGAATAAAACCAACATGACCAATAGAACTATAAGCCAAAAGCCTTTTTAAGTTTTTTTGAAAAATTGCGCCAAAGCTACCAACAACCAAAGAAAGCAGCGCAACAAAAATAAATATTTTTCCAATGCCGTTCCATCCAAGGGCTACTTTTATCATCAAGTTTAACAAAGCCATTACGGTAGTAAATTTTGCGGCAGTAGCAAAAAAAGTTGCAACAATTGACGCTGATCCTTCGTAAACATCGGGCACCCACATATGAAAAGGCGCGGCAGAAATTTTAAAAAACATAGCCGTAATAACCAAAACAAAGCCAAACATAACCCCAAGTGGAATGTTTGGAGCAACGCCCGGATTAGAATAATAAAGTTGCATCAAAGCACTAAAGTTGGTGGTTCCGCTAAAGCCATAAATCATCGAAATGCCAAAAAGCAAAATTCCAGAAGCCAAACAGCCCAAGATAAAATATTTTAAACCAGCTTCAGAAGATTTGGCCGAATTTCGGTTGAGCGCAGCCAAAAGATAAAGTGGCAAAGCTTGTAGTTCTAAGCCCAAATAAAAAACCAAAAAGTCATTCGCCGAAATCAAAACCATAGCTCCGGTTGTGGCAATCATTAAAAGAGCTAAAAATTCGGCACTGATTTTTTTGATAGAAGAAACAAATCCAAGAGAAAGCAAAACAACAATTGTTAAAAGCAAAACCGTAATTGCCTTTACAAAAGAAGTGAAAGAATTGCTCGCAAACATCTGATTAAAAGCCAGATCGGTTTTAACAAAGTTATTGGTTATTAAAAACAACGCCAAACCGCAAAAAATCAAAGCCAAAAAGTGAGAAACATAAAAAAAGTTTTTGAATTTTTTAGATAAAAAAACATCCATCATCAAAATTAGCAAAGCACCGCCAAATAAAGCTATTTCTGGCAAAATAAGAGAAAGGTTCATTTTTTAAAAATTTAAAAAAAATTAAAATCTAGCAAGCAAAGCACTAACCGGTAAGTCAAAAAAACTCAAAATTAAATTTGGAAATATTCCAAAAATAACGGCGCAAAATGCCATTAATCCAAGAGTAAAAAACTCAATTTTTCCAAGGTCTTTAATTTTTTCGATGTGGTGATTGGTTATTTCGCTAAACCAAACTCGTTTATAAAGCCAAAGCATGTAGCAAGCGCCCAAAATTACACCAAAAGCGGCAAAAATTGCAGCTGGTTTATTGACCTTAAAAGCTCCAATTATAGTCAAAAATTCGCCAACAAATCCGCTGGTTCCGGGCAATCCAACCGAAGCCATAGTAAAAATCATGGCAAGCAACGCAAAGTTAGGCATTTTTGTGGCAATTCCGCCTAAATCGGCAATTTGTTTGGTGTGAAGGCGATCGTAAATTACTCCAACGCACATAAAAAGTGCGGCAGAAACAATTCCGT
>CANEUK010000060.1 GCA_947441695.1 Rickettsiales bacterium | reverse complement strand
AGGCAGCCCAAGAAATAGGTGATTATTAAATTTTCTAATCACCAAAACCGGTCTGCTAAAAAATTGATTTTTGCCATTTTCTTCATCTCCAACATTTAGTCCAATACTGCACCACCAAACATCTCTGGCTTTAAAAAAGGGAGCGATTTTATTTTCATCCAGCTTTTTCTTGAGGATATTCCAACTATCAAAATCTTTTTCCATGGTGAGGAAATTTTTAGGTTAAAAACGTAGGTGAATTAATTTATTTTTCGCAAAAACAAAAATTTTTATCAAGAATTTATATTATATCCAAACAAGTAAATCGGTTGCGGATGAACTTGGCATATGCTGTACATTCTTGATATTGTTGATTGGAAAGCCCCAAAGATTTTGGCGAGGTTTTGATTTTGAAGTGAGAAAAAATTTCTTTTAGGCGTGATTCGTCGAAGTGAATTTTTTGTAATTCGGTTTTGATTTTTGACCAATTTGGGTTTTTGCCATTGGGGTTTTTGTCATTTGGATTTTTGATTTGTTGAATTGCTAGTAATTTTTGTTCATATTCTTTTTTGCATTCTGCGGCGATTTTTTTGCCGAAAAATTTCTGTAATTTTGGATGAATAGATCCAAAAACGAGTTCAGGATGACAAAACTGATTATCGAGCAAATGTTTTTGTAGTTTCGCCGCCGTTAAACTTGTTGCCGCAATCATCGCGCCGTGTAAGTTTTTTTGCGCTAATTTTGGATATTTCATTTCAATTGCATGCGCAATTAAATGTTCGCTTTGGCTGGCTGGATAAGAGCCGCCAGCGATTGTCATTCCTTTCCCCGATAAAAATAAAATTTCAATTAGCAGCCTTAAAAACTCTTCGTCGCGGGCAGAAAATTTTTGGAAATTTTTTACTAAAAATTCCATTTTTTCACGCAAAATTTCAAAAGGTTTTTGGTCAAATTTGGTGCCTAAAATTTTATGCGATAAATACCAATCAAACCAACAAGAATAAAAACATAAACTATCGCCAATACCTGCTTTTGTAAGTCTTAAAGGAGATTTTTTTAAAATTTTTAAATCACAAAAAACCGCAATTGGCAATGTTGCGCTCAAAGTTTTTTTATGTCCCAAAATTGTGATTGAAGCGTTTTTTGATAAATAGCCATTCATTGAAGCGCCAGAGGCAAAAATGGCGTAAGGAATTTTTGTTTTTGCAGCAGTGAATTTGCACAAATCGTTGATGGTTCCGCTTCCAAGAGCCAAAATTAGGTCACAGTTTTTAGCGGCAATTGCAATTTTTTTTAGATTTTTTTCATCGGGTTTTGGGCTTTTTAAAAAAAGATTTTTATAATTTTTTTCGAGAAAATTTTTAGGAAAAAATTTCTGACAATTTTGCCAAATTTTTTCATCCGAAACAAAAAGAATTTTTTTGTCAGCAAAACCAATGTCAAAAATTAATTGATCCACTTGAAAGGCATCAACATAAAAGATTTTTACGTTTTTAATCATGAAAAAACTTGTTAGATAAAATTGAATTTTTAACTTCACCAGCTCTTTAAAAGCAAGCTTACAAAAGCAAATCAAACTATAATTTAAAACCAAATGGAAGGTCTTCAAATATTTCTACTAGTTTTGCAAATTATCATTTCGGTTTCGATGATAATCTTAGTCTTGTTGCAAAAATCAGACGGCAATTCTTTAAGTGGAATTGGCGGCAGTTCTAGCGGATTAAACTCGCTGGTTTCAAGCAAACTTTCTTCGAGCATTTTAAGCAAAATAATCATGTTTTTAATTGCTCTATTTATGATTAATTCTCTTGTTTTGGCTTCTATTTCCAAGTCTTCTAGCAAGGCTCTTGAAAAAGATTTAAAAAAAGCAATCGAGCAAGAAGAAAAATCCCAAACCCCCTCAAAACCAAGCGTTCCAGATATTCAATAAAATTTTAAAAAAACATGAAAATTACAGCTTTAAACCAAGTTCATCGTGCGCAAGGCGCTAAAATGGTTGAGTTTGCTGGCTTTGATATGCCCGTTCAATATCCAGATGGAATGTTGAAAGAACACGAATGGACGCGCTCTGGCAATGTTGGAATTTTTGACGTTTCGCACATGGGACAATTTTTTATTGAAGGAAATGACGTGATAAAATTTCTGTCTCACATCACGCCAACTGATTTTTCTTTAAGCTCGCCAAATCAGGCTAAATACACGGTTTTAACCAATCACGAAGGCGGCATTATTGACGATTTAATCATCACCAAAATCACCGACACCAAATTTTTTATTGTTCTAAACGCTGGCTGCAAAGAAAAAGACGAAGCTTGGATTCGCAAAAATCTTCCAGCCGAAATTTCTTTTACCGAACTTTCTAACCGCTCGCTAATCGCCGTTCAAGGAGCAAAATCCGAAAGTATTTTAAACAAATTTTTAGCTTCAGAAAATTTATCCCAATTGCCTTACATGAATCTTGGAACTTATAAATTTAAAAATGGCGAAGAAGCTTTTATCAGCCGCACTGGCTACACTGGCGAAGATGGTTTCGAGGTTTCAATTTTAAATTCCGCCACTCCGCAATTTTGGCTAGATTTATCTGCAATGTCAGAAGTAAAACCAATTGGATTGGGCGCTCGCGATTCACTTCGCTTAGAAATGGGATATCCGCTTTACGGTCACGATTTGGACGACACAACTTCACCAATCGAAGCCGCAATTGGCTGGGTTGTAAGCAAAAGCAACACTAATTTCATTGGCTCTGAAAGAATTTTAAAAGAAAAACTTGAAGGTGCGCCACGCAAAAGAATCGGCGTTAAATTGCTTGATCGCGGGATTGCGCGCGAAGGTTGCGAAGTTAAAAAAGATGGCAAAAAAATCGGCGTGCTTTCGAGCGGCGGATTTTCTCCAAATCTAAAGGTTTCAATTGGACAAGGTTATTTTAATCCCGCGTTTGCAAAAGTTGGTGACCAAGTATTTGTGATTGTTCGCGATCGCGAAATTGCTGCGGTTTTAACTTCGCCAACTTTTGTTGAAGCAAAAACCAAATCGATAAAAAAATAATTAATCAAAAAATGGAGTAAAAATGAAATTCACTAAAGATCACGAATGGATTAAAATTGAAGGCGATATTGCTACAATTGGAATTACCGAATATGCCGCCGAAGCTTTGGGCGAACTAGTTTATGTTGAATTGCCAAAAGTTGGAAAAATCTATGCAAAACACGATGCTTTTGCCGTTGTAGAATCATCAAAATCAGCAAGTGACGTTTATATTCCAGTTGCTGGCGAAGTAATTAGCATCAATGAATCTCTAACTTCATCACCTGAACTAATAAACAATTCTGCTTACGAAAATGGATGGATTGCCAAAGTTAAATTAAGCGAAGCCGCTGATTTAGAAGAAGCAATGAACGAAGAAGCTTACAAAAAGTTTTTGCAAGATAAATAGGGCTTAAAACCAGTTATTATAAACCTGATTTTGTAACAAAAATTCAGCTTATTTTTTTGACTTTTTGTTGAAAAATAAGCTGACTACAATCAATCAAATTCAAACTTTTTTTAAATTTAGTAAATTTTAAATTACTTGCTCGCCAAGTAAATCGGCGCATCCGCAATAGATTTTTGGTTTTTATAAAAATTGATTTCTTCAATTGAGTCTTGGTATAGAAATTTTAAAGCTTTTTTGAAAAACTTTTTAATCTTAGATTTAAAAACAGGTTCTCAAATAAAACTCTCATAAACCTGTTTTTGCGACATTGCCATTAAACTCAAACCAAATTTGAATTTAATTTATCATAAAAAACATCAAATCTGCCTTCTAAAATCTCATCGATAAAATCAGAAATCTTCTCATTAATTCTTTTTACTTTCTCGATTTCTTCGCGCGAAAATTTGCCAAGAACATAATCAGAAACTGCGAATTCTGAATTTTGTGGACGACCAATTCCAAATCTAAGGCGCGCATAGTTTTTTCCAATTACATCATCAATTGATTTTAAGCCGTTATGTCCAGCATTTCCGCCGCCAATTTTAACCCGAACTTTTCCTAATTCTAAATCAATGTCATCATGTAAAACTAAAATATTCTTTGGTTCAATTTTAAAAAAATTTGCCGCTTCTAAAACCGAACTTCCTGAACGATTCATGAATGTTTGCGGTTTGATGGCGATAACTTTTTTTCCATCAATTTCACCAAAAAAAACTTCACTTTTGAATTTTTTTGATTGCTCAAAAAAACCATAATCTTGCACAATCTGATCTAATAACAAAAAGCCAAAATTATGGCGGGTTAATTCGTATTCGCGCCCAATATTTCCAAGGCCAACCAAAAGATACATATTTTGAATAAATTAGTTAAAAAAATTTCATGAAAAAAATTATTATTTTCTATCTCAACCTTCTTTTTCTTATCTTTTCTTGTCAAAAAAAAGAATTGAAGAAAGATCCGTTTTTACTTTCGCATCTTTCGAAAGTTCAATTGCAAGAAAAGCAAGATCACAATTTTTGCGCTTCTTTAAAATTAAACTTCGATGAAAGTAATAATTTAAACAACCAAGCTTATTGGCATTGTCGCCTTTCAATGGCCAAAAATCACCTTAGTACCGATAATTTTTCGCCGCAAACTCAACAAAATAACGCTGAAATAAGCGATTTAATCACCAAAATTTCTTTAAAAATTTCGCAAATTTCCGAGTCAATTCTATCGCACGAAAACAATAAAATTGATGAACGCCAACATAAAAAATGTTTGGATTTAGGATATGTTTTTGCAACCGACGATCAGGCAAAAATTGATGAATATTTTGCCTGTCGCAAAGTTTTAATTGACGATCAAATTTCGGTTCCCGCATTTGGAAATCTTGAATATTTAGATTATCCAAACAACTCATACAATCTTGGTTTTGTTGTTGATAAAAGAATTGACGCTGAAATTAAAAATTACGATGAAAAAAAAGCCAAATATCCAAATTGCATAAAATTTAACTTATACGAAGTAAATTTTAAAAATTGTGCCGCCGCGCAAGATAAGTCTCGAGCTTGCTTTGGCGAAATTGAGAAAAAAAAATTTCGCAAAGAATGGGAAGAAAAAATTCTTTGCCAAAAGCAATCTTACACTAAATTTGGCGATGAACTTTTAAAGAAAGATGACGCCAAAAAAGCCGAATTAGAGCGAATAAAACTCAATTCTAACTTTTATAATAATAACAGTTTTGCAGCTCTAAGATTGGATGAATCGCAATTTGGCAGCAACAAACAAAGTGATTTAGAAATCAAAAAAGTTAAAAAAAACATCAACTCCAAAGAAAATCTTTATAGCAAATTTGAGCTTACGCGCTTGCGAAAACAATATATTTCGTCTTGTCAAAAAGAAGCTGATTTACGATTAAAAAAATATGTAGAAGAGTTTGAAAAAGATTGCGCCAATTTAGCAAAATTCGAAGTTCTCGGAGAGGAATAAAATTTTAAAATATCTAAAAAAACCTCATAACAATTTTTTCTAAGACATTTTTAACATTCTTCGCAAAGGCGCTTCGGCTTTGATTCTTAAGGCTTCGTCTAATTGCAACTCGCCGCCAAAACCAGATTTAGCCCCATATTTCATCACCAAATAAAGTTTTTCTAAATTATTAAGTTTCATGTAAGGGCAAGCGTTGCAAAGCGTGCAACCAGCTTTGTCAATTGAAGGACAATCGTAAAATTTGCCCGAAACATTTTTTTGGCGCATTTGGTGAATAATGTGCAATTCGGTTAAAACTATAAATTCTGCACCTTGATTTTCTTCAACAAACTTTAACAAAGACGAAGTTGAACCAATATGATTAGCGTGCGCCAGCAGGTTTTGCGGGCATTCTGGATGGGCAATTACTTTTGCGGATGGATGATTTGCAATTAATTTTATCAATTCGCGTTCAGAAAACTGCTCGTGAACCACGCAACTTCCATTCCATAAAATCATTTTGCGACCCGTTTCTTTTTCTAAATAACGCCCCAAATGTTGGTCGGGCGCAAAAATAATTTCTTGATTTTGCGGAATTTGCTCGATGATTTTTTTGGCATTGGTCGAAGTGACAATTATGTCGGACAAAGCTTTGATTTCAGCCGAACAATTGATGTAAGTCACAACAACCGCGCCTTGGTGTTTTTTTTTGAATTCAGCGAAAGGAATTGGCTGGCAAGAATCCTCCAAACTGCATCCCGCTTTTAAATCAGGAATTAAAACTTTTTTTTGCGGTGACAAAATTTTCGCCACTTCCGCCATGAATTTTACGCCACAAAAAACAATTTCATCCGCATTGGTTGCGGCGGCTTTGCGCGACAAATCAAGAGAATCGCCAACAAAATCTGCGATATCCTGAATTTCCGAATCTTGATAATAATGCGCCAAAATCACGGCGTTTTGTTCTTTTTTTAAACGAAGAATTTCTTCTTCTAAATTTGTAGGGATTTCGTACATACTTATTTTATTTAAACTTATTTCAAACCAACAATCGAAAAAACTTCATCTCTGGTTTTCGCCACAATTTCCTGCGCTTGATTTTTGCCATTTTCCAAAACTTTTTTTATGTAGTTTTGATCTTGTTTAAATCGCACTAAATTTTCCTGAATCGGACGCAGTTTTTCAATTAAACTTTCCGCCAAATCAGTTTTAAATTTGCCATTTCCTGCGGTTTCATATTCTTTGGCTAAATCTTGCGGAGACTTGCCGGAACAAGCCGCAAAGATGTTCAACAAATTATGAATTTCGGGGCGCCCAAGGGAATTATTTTCGTCAAAATTAATTGTCGGAAGCGAATCAGTTTTCGCCTTTTTAACTTTTTTCAAAATCACTTCTGGCGAATCTTCTAAATTAATGCGCGATAAATCTGATTCATCTGATTTGCTCATTTTTTTGGCACCGTCTTGAAGCGACATAATTCGTTTTACATCTTTTACAATCATCGGTTCGGGAAGTTTGAAATATTCACAACCAAAACGGCGATTAAACGCGCCCGCTAAATCTCGCGTTAATTCTAAATGCTGTTTTTGATCTTCGCCAACTGGCACTAAATCGGCGCGATAAAGCAGAATATCCGCCGCCATTAAAACTGGATAAGCGTAAAGCCCGAGGTTTGTGCTTTCTTTTATCTTATCCTCAAACTCTAAAATAAGTCGCCTATTCTCCATGATTTCATGCGTCTTTTCAATGGTAATAATTTTGCCAGAGAACTCTTCTAGAGTAGATTCGATAGCGCCTTGCTTATCAGTTATACCTTTAAAGTAATTACCTTTACCAACTTTTTCCTTAAACTGCGTCATCCGATTCAACCAACCCATTGGCGTGATTGTGCCTAAAACCCACGCCAATTCTGCGTGCTGCGGCACTTGGCTTTGCACAAAAAGTGTCGATTTTTTGGGATCAAGCCCGCAAGCCAAATAAACCGCCGCCGCATTTAAAACATTTTGTTCAAGTTCTTTAGGGTTTTGCGGCAGCGTGATTGCGTGAAGGTTCATAATTCCAAAAATGCAATTATGGGTTTTTTGCAAGTCAATCCAATTGGCAATTGAGCCTAAATAGTTGCCCAAATGCAAATTTCCAGTTGGTTGAATTCCTGATAAAACGGTTTTCATTAATTAGTTTTTTTGAAGATTTTTGAATTGCTTTTGAAAGGTGCGGCACCTTAACTTTGCAATCTTGTAAGGCAAGTGGATGGTCGCTGGTTTTAATGCGCAAGCATTTGAAAATCAGAGGAAAGTCCGGACTCTAGCGAGGAAAAATATCAGTTAATGGCTGACCGCGAAGCCCGAATCTATAAGGCTTCCGAGGGAAAGTGTCACAGAAAAAATACCGCTTTTTTTATAAACTCCAAATGTTCCCTTAATTTAAGGGGAAAAAAGTCGACGCGTTAGCGCGAAGATTGGGTTCATAAAACTTAGTAAGGGTGAAAACGCGAGGTAAAAGCTCACGCGCTTGTTTGGTAACAAACATTTGGAAAAACCCTATTTAGAGCAAGACCAAATAGGGGCGACAAGTTTCTTTAATGAAACAGATGTTTCTCGCCATCGTTGCCCGGGTAGGTTGCTTGAGGTTAACAGCGATGTTAATCCTAGATGAATGATCGTCGCTCGCGTTAAAACGAGTACAAAATCCGGCTTATAGCTTGCCTTACATTTAGTTTAAAACGCTTACGCGTT
>CANEUK010000059.1 GCA_947441695.1 Rickettsiales bacterium | reverse complement strand
GTTGCCTTGCAAAAAGAGCTTGGTTCTTCGCATGATAGCAAAATTTTGATTCCGGCTCTTAATACCGATTTAACCGATGGCGACGTTGTAATTGCCGCCATTACTTCTTGCACCAATACTTCAAATCCATCAGTGCTAATTGCTGCTGGCTTGCTTGCCAAAAAAGCGGTGGAAAAAGGTTTGAAAGTCAACTCAAAAGTCAAAACTTCGTTGGCGCCCGGTTCGCAAGTAGTAAGCGAATATTTAAACAATTCTGGTCTACAAAAATATCTTAACCAATTGGGTTTTAACGTTGTGGGTTATGGTTGCACAACCTGCATTGGAAATTCTGGCCCGCTTCACGAAAAAATAGAAGAAGCCATTAAAGAAAAAAATTTATTAGTTGGTGCTGTTTTATCAGGAAATCGCAATTTTGAAGGTCGCGTTCATCCTTTGGTTAAGGCAAATTATTTGGCTTCACCGCCTTTGGTTGTAGCTTATGCGCTTGCTGGAAACTTAAGAATTAACCTTGAAACCGACGCAATTGGTATCGACAAAATAGGGCAAAAAGTTTTTTTAAAAGACATCTGGCCAAGCAAATCTGAAATTGACTCGGTGATAAATTCTAGCGTAACGCGCCAAATTTTTGCTCAAAAATATTCCGATCTACTCAAAGGAGACAAGGCTTGGCAAGAAATTGAGGTTGAAAAATCAGCTACTTACAACTGGCAAGAAAACAGCACCTATATTCGTCTACCAAACTTTTTTGACGACTTAAACCGTCAAAACGCCGCCGAAATTAAAAGCGCGCGCATTTTGGCAATTTTTGGCGACTCAATTACTACAGATCACATTTCTCCTGCTGGCAATATTTCTGCCATTTCGCCAGCGGCCAAATATTTAAAACAAAAAAATATCGACAAAAAAGATTTCAACTCTTACGGAGCCAGACGCGGTAATCACGAAGTTATGATGCGCGGCACTTTTGCCAATGTTCGAATTAAAAACGAAATTCTTGGCGGCAATAAAGAAGGCGGATTTACCAAAATTTTTAGTGAAAATTCAAAAGAAAACAAAGAAGAAAATCCGGTTTCGATTTACGATGCCGCGATGTTTTACAAAGCGCAAAATCAGCCTTTGGTGATTTTTTCTGGCAAAGAATATGGCACGGGTTCTTCGCGCGATTGGGCAGCCAAAGGAACTTTTCTACTTGGCGTTAAGGCGGTAATTGCCGAAAGTTTTGAACGAATCCATCGCTCAAATTTGATTGGTATGGGAGTTTTGCCTTTAGTTTTTAAAAATGGACAAAACCGCAAATCTCTTGGATTAATTGGCGATGAAATGATTGATATTTTGGGAATCACTTCTCAAATTAAACCTCGTCAAGATATTTTATGCGTTATCACCAAATCAGACAAATCTAAGCAAGAAATTATCTTAACCTGCGGAATCGACACCCAAAACGAGGTAGAATATTTTAATCTTGGTGGAATTTTACAGTTCGTAATGAATAAAATTTTTTAAACACGTTCTTGAGAGCTTCTTATTTTTTTTAAACTTAAATTTCAAAAATTATGCAAATCAGAGTAATTGGTTCAAATATGGAAGTTGGAAGCGCGCTAACCGAATATGTAAAAGAAAATTTAGCAAAATCGGTTGCTAAATACTTTGAAAAAGCCGTAGACGCCGAAGTCCACTTTTCAAAAGATGGCCACATGTTCAAGTCGCTAATAATTGTCAATGAAGGCGTCAAAGGCGGAATTATAGTAAAAGGAGACGCTCATGCGGGCGATGCTCATGCTTGTTTTAACGAGGCTTGTCAAAAAACTGAAAAACAATTGCGTCGCTATAAAAGTAAAATCAAAAACTATCGCAGAAGAACTGGCGGCGGCTTAAAAGCTATGGAACCAAATTTTAAAGCAATAGACGCCATGAAATATATTCTTTTGCCAACTTCGTATAATTTATTTGAAGAAATGGAAGCTGAAGAAAGCGACGAATTAAAAGACTCACTAAAAGTAATTAGCGAAAAAACTACTGAAGTTGAAGATTTAACAGTTGACGAAGCAATTATGAAAATGGATCTTGCTGATCTTCCAGCGTTGGTTTTTATCAATAAGCAAAACAAAAGACTAAACGTGGTTTATCATCGCAAAGATGGCAATATTTCTTGGATTGATCCACAAAACTAAAATTTGCAATCAATAACTACAGAAACAAGCTTTAATCTAAATTCAAACAAAATTTAATATTTGGTCAAAAGGAGGTAATTTGTAAATGGATGTAACTGTTCACGGGCGCGCCAATCTTGAAATGGCAATTCGCGCTTTCAGAAAAAAAACTCAAAAAGAGGGTTTGGTAAAAGAAGCTAGAAGAAGAAAGGCTTTCGAAAAACCTTCTGAAAAAATCAAAAGAAGAAAAGAAGAAAGTATCACTAGAAGAAAAAAAGCTAGAAGAGGTGAAAACACTTATTAGCTTAAAATAACTAAAAGAGTGCAAATTAGACATTTGCACTCTTTTTGATCTACAAAACCTCAATCAATCTACTTATAACCAAAGAAAATTTATATTTTTAGCCAACATAAGTATAAATTTGTTTTTTTGGTGTAATTTTGCAAATTTCTGCAACAAATTTTCATTCACGCAAAGCATAATGAAGCTAAGTTACAAAGATAAATCTCTGCTTTTGCTAATTGCCGCTTCTTTAATCATTTTGTCGGTTATTTTTTCGTTTTTTTCGAGCCTATTTTTTACTTCAACTTTTGGTAATTCGCCAGCCAGCAAGATTATTTTAAAAGATAATAATCAGTGGCTTAATTTGTCGCGACCCCTTGAAATACCTGATTTAAAAGACCGTATAATTTTATTAGATTTTTGGAATTATGCTTGCGTTAGCTGCGTTCAATCTTTGCCAGAAATAAAAAAATTAGAAAATCAATTTGGTAGCAAATTGCTCATAATTGGCGTGCATTCGGCAAAATTTAATAACGAAAAAGACCTTTCGGCGGTTAAAAAAGCGGTTTTGAAACATGATATTACTTATCCGGTAATTAATGATTCAAAACTAGAGATTTGGAATAATTTCAAAATTAATGCCTTGCCAACTTTTGTTTTGATTAATCCGCATGGAAATATTTTTAAAACTTATATTGGTGAAAACGAGCTTGTAAAAATTAAGGGCGATATAAAAAAATTAATCGATAAATTTAAGTTTGAAATTAATCGTAATCCTTTGCCAGTAAGGCTTGAAAAGTTTATCTCGATTAAAAATATTTTAGATTTTCCAACAAAATTAGAATATGTTGCCGACTTTTCTTATAATTCACATCACTCGCCAGCAATCTTAATTGCTAACACCGGAGGCAATAACATTATCGCCAGCTCTTTGTCTGGAAATATTGTTGCCAAAATTGGCTCTGGAATTGCTGGTTTTGTAGATGGCGATTTTGATCAAGCCTCGTTTAAGTCTCCCAAAGGTTTAATTTATCAAGCTGATAAAATTTATCTTGCCGATACCGCAAACAATGCTTTGCGAGAAATTGATTTAAAATTGGGCAAGGTAAAAACTTTGATTGGCTCTGGTAATGTTGGAGAAAAAATCGCAATCGATAACAAGCCGCTAGAGGCAAAAAATATTGATTTAGCTTCGCCAACCGACATCGAGTTTTTCCCCGATAAAAACAACATCGCAATTGCTAATTCAGGCACCAATCAAATTTTATCTTACAACATTAAAAATCAGACAATTTCGGTTTTGGCGGGAGACGGTTTTGAAGGAGTTTTGGACGGAAAATATCCCAAAAACTCTTTAGCACAAACTTCGGACATGTCGGTATTTGGTCGTAAGCTTTATTTTGTTGACGCTTCTAGTTCGTCGCTACGGGTTCTAGAAGAAGATGGAAATCTAAAAACCTTAATTGGCAAAGATCTGAATTTTTTTGGCCATCAAAATGGCAATAAATCTGTTGCAAAAATGCAGCATCCTTTGGGTTTAATTGTTGACGATACTGGCGCTTATATTTCCGATAGTTTTAATCACACAATTCGTAAATACGACTTTGCTTCAAATCAAATTAGCGACTTGTCTGGCAAACAAAAAAAGGGGGATGGAATTGGCTTAGAAAATTTAACCCAATTTGATGAGCCAGACGGAATTATCTCGGTTTTAGGAAATTTTTACATTGCCGATTCTAATAATAATCGAATTGTAATTTTAAATCGCGCCAATCTTGCTTCTGAAATTCTCAACGTTATGCCGCCTTTAAAACTGCCAAAAGAAGGATTTTTGCAATATTTGCCTAACTTAAAAAAATCAGAAGATTTGGCAGTAAAATCTGATTCAGAAATTGATATAAAAATTAAATTAGCCGATGGTTGGAAAATAAACGAAAACGCTCCTAGTTTTATTAATTTGTTAGATTTGGTTAAAGAAAACGAAGCTAATTTGTTGGCCAGCTTTGATTGGCACGCAATACAAGGTTCTGACTTAAAGCTGCCAAAACTAATCGCTAAAAAAGAATATTTGTTGCAGGGCGTGATTTATTTTTGTCAGGACAAAAAAAACTCACTATGTCGCATAAAAAGCTATGAACAAAAAATTAGCGCAGAAAAAGATCAATCAAACTCTCTTCTTGAAATCGATTTATCTGGCCAATAGCAGCAGCTTCTAAAGCCAGTTAATTAAAATTCAAAATCGATGTTAGAATTAAAAATTAGAAGATTTGATATTTAACTTACGTCTTTCTTCCTCCGCTTTTTCTTCTTCCGCTCAAACGATCAAATATTTTTTCGAAAGGATCTAAAATTGTTTCTGCTTTTTTAGGGCTTGTTGATGGGTTTCTGCTTTCAGAACTAGAAGAAGTTTTAGAAGAATCACCAACCAATTCTTTAGTTTTGTTGCTTGAAGATGAAATAAGCGGGCTTTGTTCTGTTGACCCAAAGTTAAATTGATTTGTTTGATTGCTGGAAGAAGAGGCTTCATTAACTTGATTGTTATCAAAAATTGATTCTTGAGTTTTGCTATTTGAAGTTGAGCTAGAGGAACTCCCCATTTTATTTTTTGAATAAAACGAGTCATTAAAATCTTTTCTA
Source organism: Rickettsiales bacterium (assembly GCA_947441695.1). GTDB lineage: Bacteria > Pseudomonadota > Alphaproteobacteria > Rickettsiales > UBA1997 > UBA2645. The sequence continues at coordinate 3,252 of CANEUK010000059.1, read as the reverse complement.
GAAATCATTCCTTTTTCTTTTTGAGCAATACAAAATTGATTAAATAAGGATTTGCTTTCTAATAATTCTTGAATAATGGATGGCGATTCTTCGTTAAAACTTTGAAAACTTTCTCTAGCTTGACATAGTCTAAAAACATGATTTGCTTTTTCACTGTTGCTGCCAGCTGGAATTGATTCAATAAAGCAGATAAAGTTAAAAGGCTTTTTCTTTGAAGCGAAATTCGCAGAAGCCAAAAAAGTATCATTACTTAATTCGTTAACTCTTTTAGTGAATAAATTAATTTTTTCAGTTATTAAAAGTTTTTTTTCAGGATCTTGGTATTTAGTAACAAGATCTTTAACATATTCAAATTCTTTACCTTCAATTTTATCTATTAAACCATTAATTTTAAGAGTTTCTCCTTGAATCTCTTCTTGTCTTTTTTCTCCAATTTCAATTCCAAACAAACTTTTGTAGCAATCTATTCGAGCGAGAATCCGTTCCTTATTTTCAGATATTCTAAGTATTTTATTAGATTCTTGACATTTTTTTCTTTCTGTTTTGTCTTTTGTTGAAGATGAGGTAAACGAGCTTGTTTTTATTGATCCTAAGTCAAATTGATTTGTTTGATTGCTGGAAGAAGTTGAGTTAGTTTTTTCCTTGTACCTTTCAGCAAATTTATTAAGTGTAAAGCGTTGAAGTTTATGCGGTGCATATGTTAAATATTCACTATTTATTGCATCTAAAGAATATTCGAATTTTTTCATCGAATCATCAAAATCTTTTTTAGAAACCACTCCAATTCCAACTTGCAAAGTAGAAAATTTGGTAATGAATTCGTCTCCTAATTTTAATACTTCTTCAATAACGCCTGGTGATTCTTCGTTAAAAGTTTCAAAAGATTGTCGGCTTCGACACATTCTAAGAATAGATGTTGATTGATCTTTACTACGTTCATCACCAGCGGGAATTGATTCAATAAGGGAGATAAAGTTAAAAGGTTTAATTGCAGCTTCAGTTGCACTCTTTAATAACTCCTCATCTTCTGAGCCAAAAACTCTCCGAGCCAACAACTTAATTTTTTCAATTATCAAGGGTTTTTTTTCAGGATCTTGGTATTTAGTAAAAAGCCCATTAACGTATTCAAATTTTTTACCTTTAAGTTCTTTTATTAAACTATTAATTATAAGAGCTTCTCCTTGAATCTCTTCTTGTCTTTTTTCTCCAATTTCAATTCCAAACAAACTTTTGTAGCAATCTATTCGAGCGAGAATCAAAATCTTCTTACTTTCTAAAGTTAACTATTTAGATCTTTTTTCATTCCCTTGTCCTTGCGAACCTAATTCGTTTGATTTTCTTTTCATAAAAAATTTTGTTTTAAAAATAAGGTTAAATACGAATTAGGCAAAAATTTTCATATGATTTTTAAAGTCAACTTATAAAAATTTTTTATCCTCTTTTTTGGTTTTATCTAAGGTTTTGAAAACGCCAATTGAATGGCTTGAAAAGATAATTCAAGAACAGAAAAGCTCAATGAATGTTGGGGAATTAATATGACTAAAATTCGTCTCAAACATTTAGTTTGAGTTTCTGCCAAAACTAAATTGGAGATACCGATTTTGATAAAAGCCAAAAATTTGCTGCGGATACAACACGCAAAGCGCAACTCATTCAAAATAAATTAAAAAATTTGCGAGTAATTCACCTAGCACGCAAAGCAATTCAAAAACAACCCACTTTTGCCCCAAAAGAAGAACTGGGTTTGTATTTAATCAAGTTATTTTAAAAGCGTTGCTAATTTAAGTAGCGGTTAGCGATCGCCGCCGCTGCCGCCTTTGCGCTTAGAAGTGTTGAGGTTTGCAGATTTTAGCATTCCAGATTTTTTTTCGAATTTATTGCCAGTTTTGTTTTTGTTGTTTCTGGTGTTGTAGGGGTCGGTTCGAAAAGGCGAGGGAGTTTTTTTAACAAATAAATCGGTTGTTTTTAGTGATTCTGTTTCGTTGGCTGGAGTTGGTTTGTCGGTCATATTTTTAAAATTTTAGTAGAGTTTTTTTTAATCAAATTCAAAAAAGTTTGAATTTGGGTTAATTTTTAATTGTTGCGCGCCAAGTGAATTACTCGCAAATTTTTTTATTTATTTTGGGCGAGTTGCACTTTGTGCTTTGCATCTGCAATAAAGTTTTTGGTTTTTAGTGGTCTTTCCAACCCACACGTTTCAAGAAAAATTCGTAAGAATCTTCAAAAGTAAAGGTTTTGTTGTCGTCAAACACAATTAGTTTGTTGGCAATTTGTTTTAAAAAATATTCGTCGTGCGTTACCATAATCACCGCTCCTTCAAAGCTTTTAATCGCTTGCATTAAAGCTTCACAAGATTCCATGTCTAAGTGATTTGTTGGCTCGTCGAGCAAAAGCAGATTCACGCCTTTAAGCAAAATTTTTCCTAAAGTAACGCGGCTTTTTTCGCCGCCCGACAAAACGCCAATTTTTTTATTTGCCAAATCGCTTGAAAACATCATATTGCCGCAAACTTGGCGAACTCTGGTTACTGGCAATTTTTCATCAACTTTTTGTAATTCTTCATAAACCGAGCGATTATTATCAAGTCGGTCAATGTTCATCTGCCCAAAATAGCCAATTTCAGTTTTGCCATTAATTTTTACCTTACCTTTAACCGCTTGCAAATCGTTGGTAAAAAGCTTGAGCAAGGTTGATTTTCCTTTGCCGTTTTTTCCGATAATACAGATTTTTTCGCCGTCGGCAATTTTGAACGACAAATTCTGAATCAATAAATTTTCGGGGTTGTAGCCAAAAGCCAAACCTTCGGCTTCAATCATGTTTTCTTTGCTGATATAGGGCGTGTGGTTAAATTTGAAATCTAGGGTTTCAACGTGAACCAGTTTTTCTTTTACGTCTTGTTTTTCTAACATTTTTACCCGCGATTGCGCGCGGCTCGCCATACTGGCTTTGGCGCCAAATCGGTCGATCCATTCTTGGGTTTTTTGTCTTTGTTTATCTTCGTTAATTCTGGTTTTTTCGTAAATTTCTTCTTCGGCGGCAATTTTTTCGCGCACGCCTTGCGTGTTGCCTGGAACTTTTTTAAAGGCTTTGCGATGAATAACCAAAGTGTGCGTAATCACGGCGTCCATAAAACTGCGGTCGTGGGTGACTAAAATTAATTCTCCATCCCAATCTTGCAAAAATTCTTTAAGCCAACGAATCGAGTGAATATCAAGATAGTTAGTTGGCTCGTCGAGCAGCAACATTTGCGGT
>CANEUK010000058.1 GCA_947441695.1 Rickettsiales bacterium | reverse complement strand
TATTTATCGATGAAAATAACCTGATTTCTCACGTTAAAACCAATACAAAACCTTATTCTTTAGAAATAATCTCTTCACAAAAACCAGTAAAAAAGGTTTTAGAAATCAATGCTGGTTTGGCAAAAAAATTTGGCATAAAAGTTGGTCAAAAAATTATTCTTAAATAAAAATGAAATTTTTTTTAATCGAAGAAAAAATCAGTGAAAACCTTGCGGGTCTTGAAAAAACAGCTTTTTACAATTTTTTAAGCAAATCACAAAAATCTGACAAAAATGCTGAAAAAACAGCGCGCCAAATTGTAAAAAATACACAAAAAAATGGAGATAAGGCTTTAATTTCTTACTCAAACGAATTTGACAAAACCAATTTTAAAAAAGCTTGCGAGCTTTTGGTTGACGAAAAAGAAGTTTTAGATGCAGCAAAAAATTTAGATTTAAAAATAAAATCAGCCTTAAGAACCGCCTTTTTGCGCATAAAAAAATATCACCAAAAACAACTGCCAAAAGATTTTAATTTTATCGACAAAACTGGCGTTGAACTTGGTAATATTTGGCGCGCGGTCGATTCGGTTGGCGTTTATGTTCCCGGTGGAACCGCTTCTTATCCAAGCTCGGTTTTAATGTCGGCGGTTCCAGCAATTGTTGCGGGCGTTAAACAAATTAGTATTTGCGCACCAAGTTCGGCAGGAAAAATTAATCCAGCGGTTTTATTTGCGGCGCAACTTTGTGGCGTAAAAAAAATTTACAAAATCGGGGGGGCACAAAGTATTGCCGCCTTGGCTTATGGCACCAAAACGGTTACAAAAGTTAATAAAATTGTTGGACCTGGAAATTCTTACGTTGCGGCGGCAAAAAAAATTGTTTTTGGCGATGTTGGAATTGACATGATTGCCGGACCTACCGACATCACGATAATTACTGATAAAAACTGTAATGCCGCTTGGATTGCCGCTGACGCGCTTTCGCAGCTTGAACATGGAATCGATTCCAAAGCTTTTATCATCACCAACGACAAAATTTTTGCCCAAGAAATTGTTAAAGAAATTGCCAAATTAAGTAAAAATTTACCGCGCCAAAATATCATTGAAAAATCACTCAAAAACTCGGCAATTTTTGTAATTAAAAACCTAATCCAAGCTACGCATTTAGCTAATTTTATTGCTCCTGAACATTTAGAAATTGCCACCAAAAATGCCAAAAAATTTGTTCCAAAAATCAAAAATGCTGGCGCAATTTTTTTAGGAAGCCACACGCCAGAAGCAATTGGCGACTACGTAGCTGGCCCAAGCCACACTTTACCAACCTTGGGTTCGGCAAAATTTTCTAGCGGACTTTCGGTGTTTGACTTTTTAAAGCGAATTTCATTGATTGCATGCGACGAAAAATCTTTTTTCAAACTATCCAAAACAACTGCCACTTTGGCAAAATGCGAAGGATTAGACGCTCACGCCTTAAGTATAAAAATTAGAGATATATCAAACTAACTCGAAAAATGAAAAATTTTTTAGCACTATTAACAATTGCAACTCTTCTTTTTTCTTGCGCCAAGAAGGTTGAAGAAAAACCAAGTGCCGAAATTTCTTACATCAAAGCCTATAAACTTTTAAAACAAAAATCTTACTTAGAAGCCGCCGAAGCTTTTGAAAAAATTGACGGCGAATTTCCGTTTTCAAAATGGTCTATAAAAGCCCAAACTATGGCAGTTTACGCCAGATACAAAGAAGAAGATTATGCCAAATTAATTGCCTTAAGCGATGATTTTTTGCGCCTAAATCCATCAAGCGAATATGTGCCTTACATGATTTATATGAAAGGTTTGGCGTTTTATAACCAAATTCCATCAATTGAACGGGCGCAAGACAACACGCAACAAGCTTCGTTTGTTTTTCGCGAGTTAGTTGCGCGATTTTCTGAAAATTACCACGCTTCTGACGCTAAGGAAAAATTAGCTTTTATTGACGAGCATTTGGCGGGCGCCAAAATGTCGATTGGACGATATCAAATTAAATCGCAAAATTACGTTGGTGCTATCGAAAATTTCCACGAAGTAATTTCTCGCTATCGCCAAACCAATCAAGTGCCAGAAGCTTATTTTAGATTAGTTGAAATTTATTACAAAATCGGACTCAAAACCGAAGGAAAAAAAGCCCTAAAAATTCTGACAAAAAAATTTCCAGAAAATAACTGGAGCCAAATTGCCCTTAAAATTGACACAGATTTTGGCAAATGAAAAACCACATCAAACAAGGCGAAAATCACATTTGGTTGCCATATACCCAAATGCAAAATCACCTGCCCCAACTCGAAATTAAAACTGCCCGCGGTAGCAAAATTTTTCTTAAAAATGGTCAAGTTTTAATTGACGGAATTTCGTCTTGGTGGAGCGCCGCTCATGGTTACAACCACCCTCACCTTATCAAAGAAATCAAGCGTCAAACCAAAATTTTGCCACACATTATGTTGGCGGGTTTTGCCAATGACGAAACCTACAAATTAGCTCAACGTTTATGCGAATTTGCGCAAATGGATCGCGTTTTTTTTTCTGATTCCGGATCGGTTGCAATAGAAGTTGCCATGAAAATTGCTTGGCAATTTCATTTAAATTTGGGCTTAAAAAACAAAAACAAATTCGTTTCTTTCAAAAACTCATATCATGGCGACACAACAGGCGCAATGTCTTTGGCAGATTTAAGTTGTGGAATGCACCAAAAATTCAACGGTATTTTGCTCGAAAATTTTTCGCTAAATTTACCCAAAAATCAAAATGACTTAAACGAGTTTGAAAGCTTTATTAAAAAAAACCAAAATTTATTAGCTGCCATTTTTGTTGAACCAATGGTTCAGTGCGCTGGCGGCATGGTTTTTGGTGAATCGCAAGTTTTGCAACAAATTTTTGCCATCGCCAAAAAATATAATCTGCTTTTTGTTGCTGATGAATGCGCGGTTGGATTTTATCGCACGGGCAAAAAATTTGGTTTTAATCACGCCAAAATTTCACCCGATATTATCACCGTTGGCAAAGCCTTAACCGGAGGAACTTTAACCTTAGCGGCAACTTTGGTGAAGGAAGAAATTTTTAAAAATTTTTTAGGAAATTCGCTCAATTTAGCTTTAATGCACGGCCCAACTTTTATGGGAAATCCCCTCGCCTGCGCTGCGGCAAATGCTTCGCTCGATTTATTTGAAAAAACCAATTACCAAGAAAAAGTTTTAAGCGATGAAAAGTTTTTACAAAAAGAACTTGAAAAATGCCGAAATTTAAAAAACGTTAAAGACGTGCGCGCTCTTGGTGCAATTGGGGTGATTGAACTTGAAGATAACCAAGAAACTGGTTTTAAAAAAATGCTAGAATTACGCCAAAATTTTGTAAAAAGCGGCGTTTTTTTGCGCCCTTTTTCTAACTGCATTTACACAATGCCCGCGCTAAACATCAAAAAACCGAGCTTAAAAAAAATTACCGAAGCAATTTGCGAAGTTTTACAAATTTAAAACAATCCAAGCAGCACTTAAAAAAAATCAATTTAACCAAAGGTTTCTTATGATAACTGAAAAAAACCATAATTTTAATATAGCAACTCAATCTAACTTAGATCAAAAAAGAGTTGATTCGGTGCTGTTTTATCAACCAGGAAGCGGGTTTGATATAAAAGAAACAAAACTTAAACTTTTGCCTCTTCCAATTGGTGAAGAGGAAACAGAGTTTCACAATATAAAAAAACCTCTCATTTAAAATAGAAGAAGAAGAAATTAGAAGAATAAGTTTAGATATTGGGAGTTTCTTAAGACGTCTTGACTCAATTGAGTATTTGAGAAAAATCGATCAAAATCTTGGAAAAGAAATGTTGAATCGAGGAATCGTTTATGAAGACAAGGATTATCCTCAATACTTTATTGCTGGCAAAGGTCACTTTATTCCAGGTCCGCCGCCAAATGATTATAAGATGCGCAAACAAAATGGATTACTAGATAAGCTGTTGCTTGAAGAAGAGGAAAAAAGAGGAGTAAATGTTGAAGGTTACACCCCAAGATTTATTGGTTTTGTTGATTCGAATAAAGCTAATGAATTTGTTGCTAGTGGACGTACTTTTAGTGAAGATATGAGGACTGATGGACTTATTTTTCATGGAAAGTATTCACACAGACTTCAACTGGCAATGTTGATGACTGCATCTGAACAAGGAGTATTAAATTTCACGGTTGATAGCTTAGGTGAAAAAAGTTTAAGCCAATCACAACTTATGGAACTTTTAGTTAAAGTTGAATGCAATTACGTGAGATATGATGTAAAAAATAATCTTTGGGAAGATCTATTGGATTCAGCGAGCGATCATCTTGATACTTTAGATTACGCTAGAGAAATCGGCAGAGTAAGTGCTAGCGAAGATAAATACAAACAACAGTTTGATCCAAAAACTTATTCATATAGCAATGCATTTCCAGCAACCCTTAACTCTAATTTGATGTTTTTGGATGGCATATTGGGTTTGCGCAACTTGGGAAATTACTTGAGAAACTCTCATTATAAAGTGGCCGCTCAGATGTGTCTTGAAGCTCAAAAAATTTCTGGTCTAGAAAGTAAAAGCTTTCATGAACTTTATACTTCTTGTATGATGTATCAATCTAATGACGGATCAGACATTAGAAAATTGTCTACCTCGAAAATAAGTCTCCATTCAAATTTAGTAAGAAAAAATACAAACTATAATCCTGTGGAGTTCTTGAATTATGAAGGCGTGCCAATCCAAGATGATGGCATAAGAAAAAAGCCAAATTCCAATGATTCTGATAAAAAAGATATAAATCTAGAATCCCCCGATGAATACATGACAAGAAAAAAATCTGATAAAAAACCTTACAATAATTTAACACAACAAACTAGCGAAATTCTCCCTTCAACCTCTATAAGAAATGCAGAGATTACTTCTCTCACCAGCAATAATTATGGATGCTGCGTTGTTTCTTAACCATAAGTTCAAAATAAACGCATGATTTTACTCTCAAATTAACAACCAAAATTTAAACAATTTACTTGGCAAAATATTGAACAGCTAAATCAAAAACTTGGTTTGGGCGACGCGTATTTCAAAAAAAATTAAATTTTGTGAATATTTACTCGTCTAAGCCCCCAAATCTCGTCATCCTGAACTTGTTTTAGGATCTAATGCCAAATTTCATATGGCTTGACCTTAGGTCTATTTTTGGAAAATATTTGGTAAAATATCGTTCTTTTTTTGTGAATTTAAGGCTTTCTAGTAAAGCTTTTAGATTGTCTTTATTTATCATTTTTTAGCTGATTAATTTTCTAGTCAAATTCGGATTAATCCGCGTGGTGATTTCGTAATGAAACGAGTTTGACCAATCGCCCCAATCTTTGGCGGTTACAATTTGGTTTTTCTTCCGCTTTTGCTACAAATAATTTTTCATTATTGCCTTTTTATTGTTGGGCGCGTCATCAATTTTGGCTTGGTTTTTGGCGATTATTTGTTCAAGTTTTTCGATTTGGTTCACCAATTTTTCTTGCTCGACAATTGGCGGAACTGGAATTTTTAGGTTTTTAATTGTTGTCAGATTAGCCATTGTAAACTTGCCTTTGGCGTTTCCAAAATTTTTATCATAATCATTCATCAGCGCGTAAAATAAGTATTTTGGCAATAATACGCTTTCATCAATGGAATTTAAGCCTGCAATATTTTGATTCGTTGCTGCTGCAAAAGTTAAATAACCAACTTTTCCAATAGTCGCGCCAACCAAAGCAATTAATATTGTCTCTGGTTTTAATAATTTTGCCGACGATTTAACTAAGCCTAATTTTGAAATTTTTTTCGAAACCCAATCTTCATAAACATAGCAATTTTGACAAACTTCTGAACGCAGCCAGTTAATATCGCCATTCCAATATTCTTGGATGGAAGTTTTTGGCGTGCCACCACTTTGAACAGCGCAAACTTCTTCGATTCTTTTACTTTTAACGTTGAGAATTGCTTGATTTAGCCCTGTTTTTATTTCTGTTTTTGCCTTCTCAATTTCGGCGGCGGCTTTTTGGGCTTGGTTGTCAATTGCGGCGCATTCGTCAACTATTTTTTGTTGAATTTCTTTTGGCGGGAGCGGGATTTTTAATTCCTTTAGGTAAGCGATATTAACGCTCGCCTGATTGATTGCTTTTTGTGCCTGATTTTTTATTTCACTGGTAAACTCATCAAGTTTAAATAGCTCCGCAACATATTCTGGGAGTACTAAACCAGAATCAGATCTGAATTTTAATAAATTAATTCCGTGAACTATTTTCTCATCAAGTTTAAAAATAGCAGTCTTTCCAAGGTGTTGAAGGCTATTTATATGGCTAAATAAAATATCTCCCTTTTGTAAAAAATCTTCTTCTTTAACTTTGTCGTTTGTCCATTTTATCGCATTATTATCAAACTTTCCTGTAGCAATTGTCTCTATCCTAGAAACTTTGTATTTTCCCGCTTCATCCGATTGCGAGACATTTTTCCCGTTTTTTATTTCAATGAAGGCGTTATCTAATTTTAAAAAGTCATATTTCGAAACTATTGGAGTCATATTTTTAGCAGTTAGTTTTATCTGCTTATTAAAATTCACTCTCGAAAAATCCAACATGTCTGCCAAATTGTGATAGGCAATAAAAGGCTGCAAACTCGCCGTAACCGCCAACTCATTGCCCAAAAAACTTTCTTGAATATAGTGATTTATTTTACTTGGATCGTTGCGGTTATTTGGATTATATAAAGGCGTGTTGATGTTGTGCAAACCTGATATTTTTTGAACCAATTCTTTGGTTTCAGCATCTTCAATTTCAGCCGCCACGCTTGATTGGTTAATATATTTTATGCCTTCATTTCCTTTGGCGCTGCTCCATTCATAGCCCAAAAACTGCTTTTGTTCTTTGTTGTCGCTTGGACATTTTACCACCAAAACTTTTTGCTTATTTTCAAGAGCCAAAACAAAGAAATAGATTTTGTCTTTTTCTATTTCGCGCAAATATTCGGTAAATCTTCGGTTAAGCTCGTTTTCTTGTTCGGCTTTTGGTTTTTTGCTAAAAAAATTATTCGGCTTTTTTAGATTTTTAATTTCGGTTAAATTTTCGAAAGATTTTTTGTAATCCGCAAACATTTCTGTTTTCAACAATTCATCGCTTGGATTGCCTGCGAGCAATGTTTTGTAATGCGCCGCCTCAATTTCAATGTGGTTGCAATAGCTGTTAATGAGGTTTTGGTCGTTGTAAATTTCATCGTTTTGGTTGCTGTCAAACCAAGAATCTACGCGGTTTTTAAAATGTTCGGCGGGCGCGGGGTTTTCTTCTTTTCGACGCAAAAACAAAGTGACGGTGCTGGTTTTAGTTTTACCAAAAAATTTACCCAAATCGGCAATGGCGATGATTTGAAAATATTTTAAAATTATTTCTCGCGTTTTGGTGTAAATGGCGGGTTGGTTGCTCAAAATAGAAGAAGGCAAAATAATGCCCGCAACGGCGTTTGGTTTTAAAAGTTGTTTGGCTCTTTCAATAAAAAAAGTTTCGATGCTTTTATTGTTTGACAGGCTTTTTTCGTCTAGCCAGTCAAAAAGCGTGAAAGATTTTCTCTCAATTTCGCTTAATGTTTGCAAAAAACCTTCCACCGCATAAGGCGGATTGGCAACCAAAATAGAATATTCATTTTCTTGCAGTTTAGCTTTATTGCCAAGCGCGTCGGCGTAAGTGATTTTTATTTCATCTTGGCCATACATAAAAGCAGAAACCTTCGCAACTTTTGACAAGCGATAATCTTTTTCAACGCCGACAATTTCTTTGTAATATTCTGTGATGTCGGCTTTTTTGTGCTTTTGAACAAAAGGTTTTATTTGAAGCGCTAATTCATTTAAAAAATGTCCAGCGCCGCAAGCATAATCAAGGGCTTTTGGCGGCAATTCACTTTCTTGAATTAGGCTTTCCAAAGGCAAAGAATTTAAAATAAATTTCACAATTGGCATTGGCGTAAAAAATTGCCCTTCCGATTGTTTAACGCCGTTATCTAAAAAACCTTCAAACATATCGCCCAAAAACTGATTTTGGTTTTCGCTTTGCAGCCTTATATCTTGCAGCATTTGCACGATTTTTAAAAGAACTTCTGAATTTTGATAAAACAGCTTTTCGTTGTGAACATCGATAAAAGCAAAATCGTTATTGGTGAAAAATTTTAGCTGTCTGAAATATTTTTTGATGGTGTCTTTGGTTGCGTCGGGGTCTTTTTTAAAAAAACGAAAAGCTTTGTCGATTGCCGCGCCGTCAATGTAAGTCACATCTTCCGCTAAAAACTCTTTCATTCCCGCTTGATAAAGCAATTGCAGGCGATCTTGTA
>CANEUK010000057.1 GCA_947441695.1 Rickettsiales bacterium | reverse complement strand
GTAAGTAACCGCTGAAAAATTTTGTCTAGTCCAACCTTTTATCGACATTAAAACTTCCATGGTTGCATACATTCCAGAACCTTGGGGGCCAAAGTTTATTCTTTTATCAACTACATCATCGAACTTTTTGATGTCTGATTTTTCTAAAACTGCCATTGTGAAGGTTTCGGTGTAAAGCGAAAAAACCGATCTTAGTTCTTTGAATGGCTTTTGATCAGCGAAAAAACCAGTTCCATTATAAGCGTGATATTGCCAGTCAGATTGCACTATTCCAAAATCAACAGCTCCGTTGCGAATAGCGTTTAAGTTTGAAACCGAACCTCCGGTTGATTCAACCGAACATCTTATTCCGTGTTCTTTTCTTCCTCGGTTTAGAAGTCGACAAATTGCTCCTCCAGCCGGATAGTAAACTCCGGTAATAGCACCAGTGCCAATTGAAATATATTTGGTTGCAGCAAATGATTCGCTAACAAAGGTTGATAAAGAGGCTATCGCCATTAGTGATAAGATTACTTTTTTCATTTATTTTTAATTGAAGGTGATTTTAGCAAACGCAAAAACGAAGATAATCAGAGAAGTAATATTTGTGGTTCAAAATTCGTTTCTTTTTTTAAAAGTCAAAATTTTTCTTAACCATAAAACCGCATTTCGTCAAACAAAGACAAGCAATTAAAAGTAAAAACTAATTTTAATTAAGACTCTTACGCAAACGAGTAAATCAGCGCATCTGCAATAGATTTTTGGTTTTTATGAAAATCGGCTTCTTCAATTGAGTTTTGGTATAGATTTTCAATCAGTTTTGGCATTTTTCTTTGCACTAACAACAAAATTAATTTCAACTTCGTCTTTCAAGTCATTAGCTTTTTTAGGATCGCGATCACCAATTTCAAAACTGCTGCGCTTGATTTTAGCTTTTCCAACAGCCTTGGCGTTGTTGGCTGAATATTCTTCTAAAACAAATTCTAAAGATAATGGAGTTGATTTGCCTTTAATTGTTAATTTTCCATCGGCGCGAAACGATTTTCCTCCAGAAATAGCGGTGAATTTTTCTGCCTCAAAACTTGCGTTTGGAAAATTTTCAACCGAAAGCCAAGATTTACTTTTTAATATCTCTAAAGATTCCGCAAAAGAAGTGACAACCGAAGAAGTGTCGATATCAATCGCGATTTTGCTTTTGTTTAACTGATTTTTATCAAAATAAATTTTACCGTTAAATCTTTTAAAAGAGCCGTGAACGCTTGAATTATCTTGATTTACCTTAAATTCGAGCAAACTTTTTTCTGGAATAATTTTCCATTCCGTAATCTTTGGCGTAGTTGAATTTTCTTCGTAAGAATTTGGAACTTTGCCAATATTTTCAACGCTGTTAATTGGCGATAACAAGTTTCCTTCAACTTCAATTTTGATTTTAATTTTATCCGAAATTCCTGGAATTCCAAAGTTCATGCCAAAGTCGGAACGCTTCAAAATAGTGCTCGCAGAAAGTCCAGCAGTTTTTTTTTGATTAATCGGATTTAAGTCAACTTTATTTAGTTTGACATCCAAATCTACCGCTTTGGTTATACCAAGCAAAGTTAGATTACCTTTGATTTTGGCGCTATTTTTACCATTTTCTACTATCGCAAAGCTAACAAATTTTGCAGTTGGAAATTTTTCTACATCAAAAAAATCGCTACCTTTTAAATGATCATCAAACTTTCTAATGCCCGTAGAAATTGAGTTGGTTTTAATCAAAACTTCAACCGAGCTTTTCTGGAGATTTTCTTCGTCTATTATTATCTCGCCTTCAAGATCGGTAAATTTTCCCGAAACTTCGGAAAATCCAAAATGACTGGCGCTCCAAGTAACTGAAGAGTGATTAGAATCTAGTTTGTAAATATTGGCAGATTTTGCCGAAGCAGAAAAGAAAACAAAAAACAAGAAGGTCAGGGTTTTTTTCATAAGTTTTTTTGCTTTGTTAAAAATTAGAATGATTGAGATTTGACGTTGCCAAATAAAGATAGGCAACGCAATTTTTTACAAATCAAAAGCACAAAATCGCATCGATAAAAATCACACTTAGGCGCTGTCGCAAATTCGGACTTACGAAAGAATTTGGGTTTGATTAAATTGCTTGTGCAGCGAATTAATCACAGCATCCGCAATAGATTTTTGGTTTTTGAAAAAAATCAACTTCTTCAATTGAGTTTTGGTATAGAAATTTTCTTAAAAACTTATTCCACATTCAGAACTTGGATAAAAATCGTAAAAATGCAGATAAATTAAATCGCACTTTTGTTGAAAAATTTTTTCGTCGTAAGATTCAGGCAGCTTCTCGCCGCAAAACTCATGAATTGTATTAGAAACCTTTGCTCTGGTTGATAGTTTGCGACGCCAATCAATCACCAATTTTTCTTTTTTAAGCTTCTCTAAAAGTTCTTTTGCAACTTTTTTAACTGCTTCTATTTCGCTTTTTTCAAGCTTTGGTTCTGGCTTGGTTAAAATGTCAAAAATAATCAGCTCTTCTTGGCTTAAATTTTCTTTGATATGGCGAGTTTCTTCTTCTTTTAAAATACTCGAAAGTTTTATTAATTCTGAAAAAAGCCTTTCTGAATCAATATCGCCAGAATTATAGCCAGCAACCAAATCTTCAAATTCTACCAAATAAGATTTTCGAGAAAAATTCTTTTTCAGCAGCTCTTCAATTTTTCTTTTTACCGAAGTTTTAAGCCTTTCTAAATTGCTGTTTTTCTTATCTTTCTTAGAAAAACGCGCTTTCAGCTCTTCAAAATCAATTTGGCTAATATCAAGCGGTTCAGAATTTTCAATTTCGTAGTCGTCAACCAAAATTGACTCGTCAAGCAAAGCAAAAACTCTTTGCGACAACGCGGCAATTTTTCTTTTTTCAATTTCTTTTTCTTCCGCACTAAGCGGCGCGCAAATTTCTCGCACTTTTTGGGAAATTATCGAAATTGCCAATGTTAATTTAAGATATTTTTCAGCCGATTTATCTGGCAAAACCTCTTTTAACAAGGCTTGCAGCCTTTTGGCTAAATTGAAAAAATCTTCTTTCGACTTTTCGCTTTCAACAATTTTTTCAACCGCTTCATCAATCAATTTTGTCTTTTGAAATAGCTCTTTTTGGGCAAAAATAATTTCACAATTAATGCTCTTTTTTTCTAAAAAAACCTCCATTTCTAAAGCTGCCTTATCAAGAATTGCGATCAACTCGCTCTTGGCTTCAATTGAATTATCTTCTTTGCCAAATTCATCAATTTCGGCTTTTCCATAAATTGCCAAAGCTTTTTGTAAATGTTGAAAAATGCCAATATAATCAATAATCACCCCGTTTGGCTTGTCTTTCCAAACTCTATTGGCGCGCGCCATTGTTTGCATTAAAGTATGATTTTTAAGAATTTTATCGAGATATAAAGTTGAAACGCTTGGCGCGTCAAAGCCCGTAATCCACATGGCGCAAACGAAAACCAGCCTTAATTTGTCATCGACATTTTTAAATTTTTCTGCCAAATCTTCTTTATTCATCCTTGCTCTGTGAGGCTTCAAAGCCTCAATTTCATTTTGCGCCTTTGAAACCACAACCGCCATATCGGTTTCTTGCATAAAATTAATTTTATCGACAATTGCTTGTTTATGGTTTTGGCGGCACGTCAAAAGCTGGTTTTGCAGATTTTCTAAATATAACTCCCAATGTTTTTTTACTTTATCGTGCATCGCCAGCGCAATTGATTTGTCAATTGCAACAAACATCGCTTTGCCCATAAATCCGCGATTCATAAAGTGATCGACCACATCTGCGGCAATTTTTTCCAGTCGATCTTCTCGCGTAATTAATTGATAGGTTTTGACATAAGTTTTTTTGAAACGCTCTTCGCTTTCGTCAGACAAATCGGCTTCTTCGACAATTTCTTTTAGATTTTCATCCAAATTTTGATTCACAATTTGCAACTGGGGAATGCGATTTTCATAAAACAATTTTACCGTCGCGCCATCTTCAACCGATTGATTGAAATCATATTTACTAACATAATCGCCAAAAACTTCTTTGGTTTTTTCATCTTCGCCAATTAATGGCGTGCCGCTAAAAGCCAAAAACGAAGCTTGCGGCAAAGCTTTGCGCATGTTCATCGCCAGCACTTTATATTGGCTGCGATGCGCCTCGTCGGTAATTACAATTATGTTGCTGCGATTTGATATTTCTTCCAAAGTTTCGCCTTGGTTTTCGCCGCCAAACTTCTGAATCGTCGTAAAAATATTGCGATGATCTTCTGACAATAATTTTTTTAAATGAGCCTTAGTTTCAGCTTTAACGTCTTTTTCTGTAACCGCGCCAGAATTAGCAAAGTTTCCGTAAATCTGCTTGTCCAAATCTTCGCGGTCGGTGACAATTAAAAAAGTCCAATTTCCAGCTAATTTACGCAAAATTTTTTGCGTTAAAAAAACCATCGAAAAGCTTTTGCCGCTTCCTTGCGTGTGCCAAAAAACTCCTAATTTGCCCGCAAGTTTTTCTCTGTTTTCTACCGCTGCAATGGCGTTATTCACGCCTAAATATTGGTGATTTTTGGCAATGATTTTTGTAGTTCCGCCCGCAACCGCCATGAATAAAACAAAATTTTCGACAATATCGAGCAATTTAGATTTTTCAAAAACTCCCTTAATCGCCGTATCAAGCGAAATCACGCCTTTTTCGCCTTCGGAATTTATTTTTTTCCACTCAAAAAAATGTTCCCAATCAGAAGTAATCGAGCCAATTTTTGTGTTGCTGCCATTTGAAACCACAATCAAAGCGTTGTGCCAAAAAAGCTGGGAAACGTTTTTTTTGTAGTCGGTAACATTTTCTAAAAAACCATTAATCAAATTTTTATGTATGGCTTTTAACTCAATTAAAACCAGCGGCAAACCGTTTATAAACAACACTAAATCGGCGCGGCGATGATAAATTTCGCCAGAAACCTTGAATTGTCGAACTGCCAAAAAGTCATTTTCTTGCGGGTTGTAAAAATCAATCACCTTAACTCTTTGCGATTTTTCGCCGCCATTTTCATCTTTAAAACTAACCAAAATTCCGTCTTTAATTAGCTGATAAAAATCTTGATTAGCCCGCACCAAAGAAAGCGCCGACTTGCCTTCGCAAAGTGCGCAAAAAGCTTTGTCAATTGCCTCGTTTGGCAAAGTTGGATTTAGTTTTTTAAGAGCATTTTTTAAGCGAATTGGCAAAACCACTTCCTGCGAAGTTTTGCGACCCAAAAACGCGTTATCACCAAAAGTTTCACCAAAAGCGTTAAAAGTTTCATAACCAAGTTCGGCAATTTTATTAAGCGCTTCTAATTCAAGCGCGCTTTCCGAGAATTCGTGATTCATTTTT
This sequence comes from Rickettsiales bacterium, assembly GCA_947441695.1. Classification (GTDB taxonomy): domain Bacteria; phylum Pseudomonadota; class Alphaproteobacteria; order Rickettsiales; family UBA1997; genus UBA2645. Next base: position 3,041 of record CANEUK010000057.1, on the reverse strand, counting down.
CCCGTGGTCATCAAATTTTTACCTCTAAATTTTCAACAGATAATTCGCCCGAAATCAGGCGCGGAAGTAGAATATCACGGGTTTGGCGCAGGGTTTGGTTTTGAGATAAAAAAATTTTTATGTTTTTAAAAACTGGCGCCACAAATCTCGTATATTCTTCAACTAAGTTTTTAGGCGGAATAAGTATTGGCATATTTTTTAAAATAGTTGAATTGACAGCATTTCCAATTGACGAGGTATTTCCCAAAGAAGGATATTTAAAATCGACCAAATACGAATATAAAAAATAGGTCGTTAAGTGAGACGAATCAGCTATTGGAAATTGCGCGATAGCTTCATTTGTGCAAATATCTTCAGTTGCAATTGCAACCTTTCCGACCGTTAACTTAAAACTTACCAACACGGTATTTTTTTTAACCATCGGAACATTGTGTTTTAAAACCGCTTCCTTGGTAAGATATTCAGAAGTTGCGCCTGTAAAAATATGATTTGCACCCAAATCTCTGATAGATAACCATGGCAGATTGTCGCTTTTTTCATTCGAAAACCAATGATTCTCTTTTCTTGGCGGAGTTCTTCCAATCAAAATATTCGTAACATCGTTAGCTAAAAAAACCTCCCAACCTTCGGGAATTTTTCCAAGGGCGGAATCGACAAATTTGGCGTTTTGGTGGCCAGGAAATTTGAAATTAACAAACCATTCTTTGTAAATCTTTTGCGCCATTTCTTCCAAAATTTTGATGCGGCGATTGTTGTTTTCAATCAAGTCGTCGTAAGCCGAAAGTATATCTGCGATTTTCTTTTGGATTGGAAGTGGCGGAAGAGGAATTTCTTCTTGTTTTAGATATTTAAAGTGTCTCTCGTAACCATAGTTTTTTAGGTTTAAATTCCTAAGCGCGTAATAAAAATAACGAACATCAACATTCTTAGTTGGATAAATAATTTGAGTTCCGTCGGCTCCAATACAAAACGGAAAATTGATAAATTTTAATACTCGAGTATGATCGCCAAAAACGATTACTGGCAACTTGCCTTGATAAAGCATCGATTCATCATCGATGTAGCCAGCAATTTCTGATTGCGATTGATCGATTATTGGATAAATCCCGCAATTTTGGTATTCTGACCTTTTAACTTTTTTGTTTTTTGATTTTCTTAAATCTGTTTCAAGCAAACAGCTGACCATTTTCATTTTTGATCTAACATCTTCTCCACCAACCCTCACCAAATCTGGCTTAATCGCCTGATAAAATTTTTTCTCAACGCCAAAATAATCAGTCAAATTAACGATAAATGGCAGCAAGCTTTGATCGAATTTTTCTTTGATTTGCTCTAAAATTTCTCGGCGAGTTTTTGGTGAGTTTTCTGATGAATTTTCTGGCGAATTTTCTAGTGAATCTTTTGGCGAATTTTTAGAAATTTCCGCCCTTTTTTTAACCAAAATATCCAAATCAGAAGTCGCCTCAAATCCGCCTTTAACCCTTGAACCGTAATAGAAAAACTCAAATTCACCGAAATAGTTTTTTAAAATTTCGCTGATTATTTTTTCTTGCGCCTGATTAATTCCAACAATCATTTTTTGTTTCCTAATTCAATCTTAAGATTTTCTAAAAGAATGGCGACGTCTTGAATAAAATTTGGGATGATTTTGATGATTTCTCGCGACTTTTCCAAACTATATTCGTGGCTAGAATCGTTTCTTTTGTCGCAATAATTTTTCCAATTTTCCCAATTTTTAGTAAAGCCATAACCCGCCATTAAACGAAAAATATTTTCCATTTTTAACTCGGCGTCTGATTTGCCATATTCTTTTTTAAGAAATTTTTTCATGCTTTTCCAAGCTACTTCCCAAACATATTCAAACCTTTGAATGCAACCATCTTCGAGTAAAAGTTTTAATTCTGCGTCGCGCTCTTTTTCAAATTTAGCAAAACCTTCAACCAAGGTTTTTAGCGATTTTTCTAAATTTTCTAAATCAATTTCTTCGCTCATAAATTTTTTAAAAGTTGGCTGATATTGTTGGCGATTTTGGTTTCTAAATCTCTGCTTTCTGAATTTAGTTTTAAGAGTTCGTCATTTAGATCTTTTAGACGTTCTTCAAAAACATAATTTTGTTCAACCGCGTCGGCGGTTCCAACATAGCGACCAGCGTTTAGGCTGTAGTTTTGCGCCGCAATTTCTTCGATGGTTGCAACTTTGCAAAGCCCTAAAATGTCGCGATATTTTAGTTTGGGAAATTGGGCTTCGAAGGCTGATTTTTGGCAAAATTCAAAAGTTGGTTCATCGCCGCGATAAAGTTTTACGATATTGGCGATGTGTTCAATTTGGCTTTCGCTAAATTCGCGATGGGCGCGATCAATTTGGGTGTAAATTTGGCGCGCATCTAAAAAAAGAGTTTGGTTTTTGCGCTCATTTTGGGTTTTGCCTTTGTCAAAAAACCACAAAGTGCAAGGCAAAGTTACGTTGTGAAAAAAGTTTGAACCAATCGAAATCATCGCATCAACCGCGCCCGTTTCCACAATTTTGGCGCGAATATCTTGTTCAGATTGTCTGGCGTCGGAAGCAGAATTTGCCATAACAAAACCCGCTTTTCCTTTGTGATTTAAAGAAGTGTAAAAATCTTGAATCCACAAATAATTGGCGTTGTCAACTTTTGGAATGCCCAAAAAATAGCGTTGGTCGCCTTTTAGACGTTCTTTATCAAAGCCGCTAACGTTAAAAGGCGGGTTTGCCATTACAAAATCGAATTTGCCAAGGCTTTTATGTTCGTCTTCGTAAAAAGTGTTGCCTAATTTTATTTCGCCCTCAAGCCCGTGAATGGCAAGATTCATCAAGCAAAGTTTTTGGGTTTCTTGGGTTATTTCTTGTCCGTAAATTGAAATTTTTTCATTAGGAATTTCGTGACGTCGCTTGATAAATTCAGCGGATTGCACAAACATTCCGCCACTTCCGCAGGCTGGATCAAACAATTTTCCATTGATTGGCTTTAGCACTTCAACAATTAGGCTCACAAGCGAAGTTGGAGTAAAAAATTCACCGCC
>CANEUK010000056.1 GCA_947441695.1 Rickettsiales bacterium | reverse complement strand
GCCGCGATAAGTTTCTTCATCCTTGCTGTTCATGGCTTCATAAAGTTTTTTAAGACTTGTCCAATACCATTGATTTTTATGCAAAGCTACGTCAAGAACCAAAACCGAATCACTTGATTCATCAAAAGCAACAATCGGAGAAAAATGACCATTGGTCAAGCTTCCAGTAATTTTTCCATCAAAATTTGCCACAACAAAGCTTTTGTCATCAAGCAAGACTTCTTTTAGTTTATCGCGAAATTTTTTGATTGATTCTTCATCGTTTTTTGTCGCGTAAATTAGCTTAGTTTTAAAACCATGGGCCATAGAAAGCATTTTATTGAAATCGGCAAGATTTATTCCGCCATCATAAATTTCTTGATTATTGCTTGTGGTTTTTGGCTGTTTAAGTTCAATAATAGCGCTTTTTTTGATTTCTTCGGTTTTTTTATTCAGAAAAGTTTTTTGTTGATAAAGGCGATATTCGATAATTTTGTTGCTTTGCGGAATTTTTACTTCAGAAGCTTTTTGACTTGGAATTTTTCCATAATCTAGGGCGTTAGAAATTATGGTGGCAACCGCAACCGAACAATAAAGAGGGTTTTCTTGAGGCTGATAAAAATTTATCAACTGATAAAAATCATTTTTAAAGCTACTTTTTTGCAGTTTTTTTAAACCATCGGCGCTATTCCAAGCTTCAATTTGCATAGTTTCTTCTGTAATTTTTTCTTCAGCAAAAACCAATTTTGAAAAACTGACGACAATAAGAAAAATTAGTAAATTTTTTTTAAACATAAAATTAATAAAAGATGTCTGGGGGATTAAAAATAAAGGACAAAATAGACTTAGAATTGCAGGAATTAATCAGAAAATTTTTGAACTTTTTAAAAGTAGAAAAGAGATATTCTGTTCACACCACAAATTCATATCGCATCGATATTTTCTACTTTTTTGATTTTTTATTTAGAATCAAAGAAAAAATTATTGACAAAAATGACTTAGAAAATTTAACGGTTCACACTTTTAGAAAGTGGCTTTCGCAAAGAATGTCAAGCCACGTTAACGCTTCAAACGCAAGGGGTTTATCATCTTTGCGCCCGATGTTTAATTTTTTTAATCAAAATAATTTGGTGAAAAATTGCCAAATAAAAAAAATAAAAACTCCAAAAATTGCTAAGGCGATTCCTAAATCGGTTGACGAAATTGATATTAAGAAAATTTTTATTGAAATCGCAAAAGTTAGAAAAATTTCTTGGCAAGCCAAGCGAGACATAGCTTTGTTAACTTTGATTTATGGTTGCGGGTTAAGAATTTCAGAAAGTTTAAGTATAAGCAAAAAAAACTTAGAAAATTCTGAAACTTTAATTGTAACCGGAAAGGGCAAGAAACAAAGAATGGTGCCGCTGCTTAAGGTTGTAAAAGATAGAATTTTGGAATATTTAAAAGCTTGCCCGTTTGAGATAGAATTTGATCAGCCAATTTTTTTAGGCTCCAAAGGCAATATTTACAAACGCTTTGAATTTAGTGATTTAATTTTAAAAATAAGACGCAGATTAAATTTATCAGAAACGATAACTCCACATTCTTTTCGCCATTCTTTTGCAACTCATTTGTTAGAAGCTGGCGGCGATTTACGCACAATCCAAGAGTTGCTTGGACATAAAAGCCTTTCAACAACTCAATATTATACAAAAGTTGATAAGACGAGGTTGCTTAGTGCTTATGAAAAATTTCAAAAGAGATAAATACGCCAAAACATAAATTTATACTTCGTTTGAAGTTGGTAAATTTTGGAGCTAAAACCAATCCTTTCTTTTGAAAGATAAAACGTGAATCAAAGTAACTAAAATCATCAATCCAGACCAAATATAAAAAGCAAAAGGACTTTGGCTACCCGGAATTCCGCCAACATTCATTCCAAGTAAGCCAGTAATAAAAGTTAATGGCATAAAAACAGCAGTAATTAATGATAATTTATACATGCTTTTATTGAGCTTTTCGCTTAAGGCATTTGCCAATTCTTCGTGCAAAATTTGGGAGCGATTTATTGCCTCATCAATCCTTTCGATCACATGAGAAATTTGATCAAAATTTTCTTGAAAATGTCTTTTAGACCAGTCGTCAATCCAAATTTGGTTTGAAGAGCGTAGCTTTGAAATTACTTCTTTTTGTGGTAATAAATAGCGTTTAAAAGTGGCTGATTGACTTCTGATTTGTAAAATTTTTTTACGAAATTTTATATTATGGGTGGTAATTATTTTATCTTCTAGGTTGTCAATTTTTTCGTTAAAAAGATTAACTTTTTCAGAAGTGTCGATCAAAATTTGATAAAGCAAATTATAGAGAAATTCACCTGAATTTTTAATTGTTCTTTTGGAATCAATGTTTTGACAAATATCCCAAACTGCCTTCATTTCTTTGCGCTGGATTGTGATAATTCGTTGATCGTCAATCCACATACGAATCGAAACCATTTCTTGTGATTTTTCATCTTTGCCAATTCCACGTAAAATAACCAAAATTCCGCTGGCAAATTCTACGATTCTAGGGCGTGTTTCTTCGGCAATTAGGGCGTCGATTACCAAGTGATCTAGATAATAAACTTCTTGGTTAAGCCAATTTTTGGTTGATTGATTATTGGCATCAAGATGAACCCAAGTTAATCCTTCGTTTTCAACTTCTTTGGCAACTTTTTGGGTATCTAATTTTGAAGATTTTCCTTTATCGTCAAAAGAGTAAGAAAATATAATGTGGCGTTGATCAACCATAACTAATTGCCAGCTTTTTTGATGGAAATAATAATTTTTCCTGACGAGTTTTCATTGCTTGAATCGACTTTCTTATTATCGAATTTTGAAATCATGATCATCGATTTTTCATCAACTAAATACATTTTATCTTCAAAAATAATTTCTTCTTTGCCGTTTCTTGAAGGAAGTATTAAGGTGTAGTTTGATTGAGCCGCATTTCCAATTTGTCTTCCTCGAGCTGGAACAAAAACATCGTGACCAACCGCATTAAAAGTTCCGTCAGAGTCTAGGGTTATCAACCAAGTTCGGTTATCTTTTGTGCCATCTCCGTAAATAAAATTTTGTTGTAAAGTTCCTTTATTTTCGTCCCATTTTCCGCTAATTTTAATTGTAGAAGTGCCAATAATTTTTCCGCCAGAATTTTGTTTGATAGCAAAAGCTTCAAGATCGCCATTAAAAAACTTTTTTATATCCATTTTGAGTGACGAGTTTTCTATGTAATCAAGTGGAGTTGGATCTTTTTTAGAGTTAAAATTTTTAATAAAAGCGCAGGAAGAAGAGACTAAAATCAGGGAAATAATGGCAATTAAAGAAAATAAATTTTTCATGAATTTATAAAAATTAGGTTAGTGTTTTTTACGGGCCAAAATGTTTAGCCATTCAACGGCAAGTGTAAAAAATAATGAAAAATATAAATATCCTTTTGATACATGAAAATGAACTCCATCAGCTAAAAGAATAAGCCCAACCATAAAAATAAATGCCAAAGCAACAATTTTTAGTGAAGGATATTTTCCTAGAAAGCTACTTATGTGACCCGAGGCAAAAAACATTAAAAACATAGCAATCATAACCGCAAAAACGATTACGGGAATATTGTTAGTCATAGCAATTGCAGTTATTACCGAATCAAAAGAAAAAACGATGTCGATTAAGGTTATTTGAAAAATCGCTGCAACAAAGCTGTTTTTGACTTTAATTTGCTTTTCTTCTTTCGTGATGTTTAGCCCAAAAAAAACATCGTGATAAATTTCTAAACCGCTTTTTACCATCAAAAATATTCCACCAAAAATCAGCAATAAATCTTTGAAAGACAGAGCGAAATTGTAAAAAGAAATTAAAGGCTTGGTTAAGGTCATTATCCACGACAAAGTCATGAGCATCAAAACTCTAATCACAAAAGCTAAAGATAAACCTATGGTGCGAGCCGATTTGCGAAATTTTTTGGGCAATTTTTGAACAACTAGTGCAATAAAAATTAAGTTGTCGATGCCTAAAATTATCTCAAGAAAAGTTAGTGTAAAAAGGCTTAAGAGGGTTGCCGAACTAATAAAATCCATAACAAAATACTAATTGGTTAAAATTTGAATAATTTTTTTATCGTGCAAAAACGAAATTAAAGGTTGAATTGACAAGCCCAAAACCGAGTAATAATCGCCAGAAATTTTTTCAAAAAGATGTTTGCCCAAAGATTCGTATTTGTAGCTTCCAGCGCATCCAAAAGGCTTTTCTAAGGAAACGTATTTTTCAATTTCTACTTCACTTATTTGACGCATTTTTAATTTCACTCGTGAAAATTTATTAAAAATAATTTTTCCTCCAAGGGCGACTGCTACAGCGTTGTTTTGAAAATGAGTTTTTCCATTAAATTTTTTTAATTGATTTAAAGCCTCGTGAATATTTTTTGATTTAGAAATTTCATTTTTTTCAAATTCACAAACTTGATCCGAGCCAATTACGTAAGCATTTGGGAACTTTTTGCTTATTGATAAGGCTTTTTGCTTGGCCAAAAAGGTTGCCAATTTTTGCGGAGATAATTTTAGTTTTTCTTTAGCCAGTTCTTCATCAAAAAGCGGAGGAAAAACCTTAAACTTTAGCCCAACTTCTTGTAAAATTTTTTTACGAATTTTTGAAGTTGAAGCTAAAATTAGTGGCGAATTTTGAACAATTAGCATTTAGGCAAACTAATCATGGTTAAAAACTTACGCTCCATTTCTAAGTCGGTTTTAAACTGTCCAATCATGGTTTTTGTGATAGTTGAAGTGCTGACTTTATGAATACCTCGAGTTGTCATACATTGATGTTTTGCATCAATAAAAACCGCAACTCCTTTTGGCTTCAGAACTTTATTTATGGTATCGGCAATTTGAGCTGTCATTGTTTCTTGGGTTTGCAAGCGTTTAGCAAAAACATCGAGCAAGCGAGCAATTTTACTAATTCCTACAACTTTTTTATTAGGAATATAGGCGATGTGAGCCTGTCCAATAATTGGAACCATGTGGTGTTCGCAGTGAGATTCTAAACGCATGTTTCTTAACAAAACTATGTCATCATAACCTTCAACTTCTTCAAAAGTTTTTCCTAAAATTTCAATTGGATCTGCCTCGTAGCCAGCAAAAAACTCTCGATAAGCATTAACCACTCTTTTTGGAGTTTCAATCAGTCCTTCACGGTCTGGATTGTCTCCAGCCCAAGCAATTAAAGTTCTCACAGCTTTTTGCGCTTCTTCTTGTGAGGGACGAGAATTTTGATGCAAAAATTTTTTATCTGAATTTTTTTCAATAAAAATTTTAGTTTTTTTTGAGGTTTTTTTCATTTTTTTAAATTTGGAGTTTTGATTTGTTTTATCTCTGATTAATTTTTTATCTTGCTTCCAGAAAGAAAACTATTTAGCGCCAAAAAAAACACAAGCTTCGATGTTGAATTAACTTTGCATATTGAAACTAAAATTTTGCATAAATATGTTGTGTCAGAACTTAATCTAAATTTAGGTGCTGTTAGCTAATTATTTTTAACGAAGATTTTAGAAAATTTATCGCTTTTTCAATAAAAATTTTCGGTAAAATACATGTGCTACTAATTTGTTTTTTTTATCAAAAATAACTAGCTAAAAGCCCCTAACATAAGTTCAACAAAATTTATCAACTATTAAATCAAGATATTTTATGAATAAAAAAATCATCACTTTATTATCAATTTTCTCTTTTATTTCACTCAATGCTAACGCTGGTGGAATTGGTATTTTAGACGTTGAAAAAATTGTCAAAGAATCTTCAGCAATGCGCGATATCCAAGGAAAAGTAAGTAAAAAACAAGACGAATACCAAAAAGATGTATTTAAAAAACAAAGTTCTTTAGAAGCCGAGCAAAAAAAAATTGAAAGCAAGAAAAATGTTTTATCAAAAGATGCGCTAGAAAAAGAAAATCAATTATTTGAAAAAAAAGTTGAAGACCTAAAAGAATTTGTAGAAAAAAAACAAAACAGCTTAAAAAAAGCTTCTCTTGACGGCATGAGCAAGGTTAACGATAAAATTAAAGACATTATTGCTGAAATCTCAAAAGAAAAAAACTTAGATGTGATTATTCCTTCTCAACAAGCCTTATATTACAAAGACGAGCTTGACATTTCTTCAGAAGTTTTAACCAAGCTTAATAAAAAAATTACCAAAGTTGAAGTAAAGTTTGAGTAAAATTCAAAAAAATATAATCAAACTTCAAAAACCAAAATCTAAATTGTTTGTCAAAAAAGCTCGATAAGAAAATTTACTGCGAATACAGCGATTCTCTCGCTGTATAGCAATTTAAAACTTACAAAACTCCTTCAGTAAAACTAAATTTGATTATCTTGCTTTTTAACATTTTGGATTTTTTCTTGACTACTTTTTAACTCAAAATAGCTTGCTTCGCTCTTTCTCAACTTGCTTTCGAGCAAAAAACTTCAGGTAATACATATGGCTGGAAAACCAAAATCTTCAAAATCAAAAAGAAACTCAATTTTATTTAAACTAGTAAGCAGCGCTGGCACTGGATTCTTTTATTTAGCGCGTCGCAATCCAAAACAAAAGCAAACAAAAATGGTCTTTAGTAAATATGATCCAGTAGTTCGCAAGCATGTTGAGTTTAAAGAACAAAAACTTTCGAGCTAAATTTAGCAAATTATGAAAAAGCGAACCCTGTAAAAAAGGTTCGCTTTTTTTTATAAAATCTTTTTAAAAATATGATTTCTCATCTTTCTTCGCAAGTTTCCGAAATTGTTGAAAAAGCTGCAATTGCTTGTTTTGACTGGGTTGGAAGAGGGGATAATGTTGCTGCCGACAAAGCTGCTGTTGAATCAATGCGGTATGAATTAAACTTAATGCCTATCCTTGGAACGGTTGTGATAGGCGAGGGAGAACGCGATGAGGCTCCAATGCTTTTTATTGGTGAAAAAGTTGGTCAAGGTGGTGTTGAGGTTGATATTGCTCTTGATCCCTTAGAAGGAACGACCATTTGCGCTAATGCCGCAGAAAGTTCGCTAGCCGTTATTGCGTTAGCAAAAAAAGGGGGTTTTTTACACGCTCCAGATGTTTATATGGAAAAGATTGCTATTGGAGCCGGATTGCCAGAAGGAATAATTGATCTAGATCAATCTGCGCAGGTTAATTTGAGTAATATTGCCAAAGCTAAGAAATGTTCTGTTTCTGATTTAACCGTAATGATTTTGGATCGCGAGCGCCATAAAAAGCTAATTGCCGATGTTCGCCAAGCTGGAGCTCGTATTCGACTAATTGGCGATGGCGATGTTGCTGGCGTGATTGCTTGCACCAGTCAAAACACCAAAGTTGATGTTTATATGGGAACTGGTGGCGCGCCTGAGGGTGTTTTAGCTGCTGCGGCGCTTCGTGTAATTGGTGGACAAATGATGGGTAGATTAGTTTTTGACAACAACCAAAAACAAATTGAGCGTGCCAAAAAAATGGGAATCAATGATCTAAATAAAAAATATTCAGCAAATGAAATGGCTCAAGGTGATATAATTTTTGCTTGTGCTGGCGTGACTGATGGATACATGCTTAAAGGAGTAAAAAAAACTTCGGACAAAATTTTTGTTAACTCTTTGTTATTTGATTCTGCCGCTAAAAAAATTACAAATTCTAGATCGCAATATTTTTTATCTTAATTTTTTGTTCTTTTTACCATGTCAAACGTCAAAACTATTTCGCAATATATCAAGGAGCTTTCTTTTGACCTAACAAGCGCTCCGCAAGTGTTTTTAACACCTCAAGATAAACCCAATATTAATCTTTCAATCGATATCGACGCTAAAAAAATAACCAAAGAAATTTTTGAAGTTTCCTTAAAAATTTCTGCCAATGCTCAAATCGAAAACGAACAATTTTTTACCTGTAAAGCAACCTATAACGGACTATTTTCAATCGAAGGAATTGAAGGTGAAATATTAGATCAAATACTTTTGATTTATTGCCCCAATCTGCTTTTCCCTTTTTTGCGACGAATTTTTGCAAATATCACAACCGACGCTGGACTATCGCCACTTCTAATTGATCCAATTGACTTTATGCAACTTTATAACAAAAAAAAGCAAGATTGAATTCGAGCCTATATAACAAGATTCACCTTTTTACTTCTATAAAAAAAACCCAAAAAGGGTTTAAACCCTAAATATTTTTTTGATCGGTTACTAATTGCGGTTTCAGTCTGATTTACAAGTTTTTGAGTTGAAAAGTTTGCGATTAAAATTGTTTAGCAAAATCCTTTGATTTGTGACCCATCAAAATTCTCAATTGATCCTTTTTAGCCCCCATAACGCTTAACAAAAACCTCTTGCATCCAATACATCCAAGCCTTTAGGAGGTTTGTTGGTTTCTAATATCAACAACCAATGAGGCTCAAATGACTGGAATGCAATTAACGCCGATCTTCTGTTTAGTAGATGATTTCTGCAAGAATAT
>CANEUK010000055.1 GCA_947441695.1 Rickettsiales bacterium | reverse complement strand
TTTGATCTTTAGCTCCTTCAATTATTTGGGAATTTCTATCAACAACATAATTGATTTGGCTGGTAATAAATTTCATTGTTATCGAGGCGTTATTTTCAAAAATATTTGCCTCGATAATTTCGGCTTTATTAATTGAAATAATGTTGGTTGTTAAGGATTGACCCAAAAGTTGCCTTTGTTTTATAGAGTTTTCAAAGCCAGAAAAAATTTTTTCAGAAAGTAGAAATTTTAACGTTTCAAAATCAGCTTCGGCAAAAGCTTTAATGATTATTTCAAAGGCTGATTTGGCACCATTTACAAAAAATGAAGCACTGATTTTGCATTGACTTAAAATATTAAGAAAATTTTGTTTTGTTGAGTCAGAAAGTGAGGAAATTATTTGTTGATCTGCCTGATTGTTAGATTCAAAATTTTGGACGTCTAAGCCTTGAAGCTGTTGAGAAATTTGATTTTTAATAGCCAAAATTTCGGCTCTTTTTTTGGCAATTTTTTCTTCAATTTGCTTTTTTTCTTCTTCGTCAATTTTTCCCAAGCTTTTGTTTAGTTTTAGAAAAACAAAAAATGCGACCGCAGCAAAGAAAATTATATCCATTTGAAAGGGAAATTTTAGTGGGGCAAGCGACGGGGTTCGAACCCGCGACCCTCAGAACCACAACCTGATGCTCTAACCAACTGAGCTACGCCTGCCAAAAATAAATACTTTAAAAAAAGTGAACTTAAAACTCGAGATTCAAAAACTTAAGTAGAGATATAGCTTTGTCAAGCAATCAAACCAATAACAATTTAGATACACTAAATCAAATTCAAACTCGAACAAAGTTTGCTTCGACTATTGGTTTTTTTAATTGCGTGTATTTTTTATAAAATTTTTTGCCAACTCAAGCAATTCAAGTAAAGAGTCGCGTATTTTGGCATCAAAGCCAATATTTTTTTTTGCCCAATCTTTAATCCACGGTCTTGCCAAATTCCAAATATTAAGATTTGGATTTAACGAAACGCCAACTCCTTCAACCAAAAAAATAGTTTTTTGCAAAAGTAAAATTTCTGGACGCGCCTCTGTTTTGTAGTCGCGAGTCATTTTAATTAAATTTTCTAAAAGCGTGGCGGCAGAAATATCTTTTACATCGCATCCAACAACTAATTCGCCAATTTTTCGGCAAGACAAAGCCAAATCATCAACGTTTGTATTGGGTGGAACTAAGTTGGCTTCAATATGAAGTTGGGCAACTTTTTGGTAATTTTTATTTAAAAATCCGATAAAAATTTCAGCAATGGCAAGGCGAGTTTTTTTGTCAATTTTTCCCATAATTCCAAAGTCAACCACGCCAATATCGCCATTTTTTAGCAAAAATAAATTTCCTGGATGCATGTCGGCATGAAAAAATCCATTGTCGTAAACTTGCTTAAAATAGCTATTAACAAGGTTTTGCGCAATTTTGGTTTTATCAAAAGATGAATTAGAAATCGCTTCTATGTCAGAAAAAGGAATTCCGTCGAGCCATTCGAGTACTAAAATTTTTTCAGTGGAAAACTGCCAAAAAATTTGGGGAACATAAAATCCTTTGACGCCCTTTAAATCTTCTTTAAGTCGCGAAGCATTTGCGGCTTCATTTAAAAAATCCAATTCATTTTTTGAAGTTTCTTGAAGTAGTTTTAAGATATCAAAAAGACTTCTGGCGAAAAATTCTGAAAAAACCGCGCTAATTTTTACGATAAATTTTAAAGTTGAGATGTCGCGCATCATTATTTTTTTAATGCGCGGTCGCATGATTTTTACTGCAACAAATTGACCATTTTGCAGTTTTGCCTTATGAACTTGAGCAATTGAAGCCGAGGCAACTGGCTTGAAATCAAAATCAATAAAAAAACTTTCTTTGGCTTGTCCAAATTCTTGCAAAAGAATTTTTTTAACTTTTTTGGCACAAAAAGGAGTCAAACTATCCTGAAAAACAGAAAGTATTTTAGATAGGTCTTTTCCAACCAAATCTGGTCGAACCGAAAGAACTTGCCCAAGCTTAATGAAAGATGGTCCAGAGAGTTTTAAAAAAAAATAAACTGAACGATTTTTATCAAAAAAATAGAAAATTAGGCAGAGAAAAAACAGGACAACTAAGCGAAAAAAATTCAATATCGAAATCACAATTTGCTACTTTTTTGGAACAAGGCTTTGAGAACCCGATGAGCCTTGATGAACATCGACTTTAATTTTGGTAAGATCTACATCAACTCCAGCCCAACTGAATAATTTGCCAAAAAGTTGAGAAATAATTTGCAATATATTGCCAGTTACTTCTTGAATTCTCGAGATTACCAACTTGAAAGCATTGGCAGCCTCGGGAGACATTTTTAAAATCACCACAACTTCGTCAACCGTAATTATATTTAAAGCCAACATAACTACCAAAATTGAAAAAGCCGTTGAAGCAAAAACAAAAAATGTGCGCAGGGTTAAAAAAGAAATTAGGTCGTTCATAGGTTTTTATATTTTATATTTTAGATTGGTTTTATTTTTTTAAAATTTGAATAAAGCAACGCTTTTTTTAACTAAAATTAGCCGCCAACTTTTGGTTCAAGTTAAAAAGTTTTTAAGCAGAGGTTTCTAATCTTTCTAATCTTTCAATTTCTTGTTCATAATTTTTTTGATCACCTTTAAAAGAACTGATTTCGGCTTCTAGTTTGGCAATTTTATGCTTATTTTTTTCAGAATCGCTTGATAATTTTGTTAATTCAAATTCAGCGATTTTTAAGTTCATTTTAGCTAATTTAAGCATTCCTTCAGATTGGTTTTTATCCATTTTACGTTTGGCTTCTTCTTTAGAATTTGGTGCTATTGGATCAGAACTTACTCCAAGAAGCACGTTTCCAGCTTTCAAGCCTAAATAGCATTCTTTTGGTAAAACATCTTTTATTGAGCTGCCAAATTGAACTTCAAAAGATGTGGCAATAAGACCAACAAATTCTTTAACTTTTTCAAGCTCCGCATCTTTTTTTTCTGGTTCTAAGGATTTTTCTTTGGACGATTCTTCAGTTTCTAGTCCAACAATTTTTGCGTCCGCTGCCGTTAAATAATCATTAAATTTTTCAGTTAAAAAATTATTTAAATTAGTAAATGGAGGCTCTTCGTTGGATTTAAATTTTTCAAGCGCAGTCTCGGTTTTATCACTCGTAACTAAATCTAAATTGGCAAAAATAAGATCGTTTTTTGGATCGCCAGCTTTCACGAAGGTTTCAATTGCTAAATTGTAATCTGCATTCAAAACACCAACAAGCTCTTCTTTTGGATCGTTAGCTTGCTCTGGCTTTTCAGCATCTATTTTGCCCGAGACAACTTCTTGAGGTTGTTCAATTTTTTTAATTAGTTCATCAACCTTTTTGATTTGTTCTTTAACCTTGATTTCGCGAGCTTTTTTAGCCTCTTCTCTCAACTTTTTTTCATTAGCTAATTCTTGAGCCTTTTTAATTTTTTCTAAATCTTTTTCAAATTTATCAGCCAAAGATTTGTTTAAAAAAATCAATTGATTTCTTTCTTCAAGGTTCATTAGCTTTTCAAGTTTTTCATCTTTTAAGCCTAACTTATTGGAAAGCTTCGCTTTTAGCTCTTTCAATCTTTCGCTAGGTTTTTTTAGCTTTTTTTCAATCTCTTTATTTTTGATTTTAGCTTTTTCTTCTGTTTTTTTATTCGAATTTTTTGGCAAGTTGGCTTTCAAGGCTTCTTCTTGAGAGATAAAAATTTGCAATTCTTTAATTTCTGCAATCAAGGCTTTAGCTTTTGGAAGCTCTTTATCCAAAGTGTATTTTTTGTTAGCCTCTTCTAATTCTTTGTTAAATTTTTCAGTTAAAAGTTTGTTCAAATATTCTGATCGATCTTTGTCGTTGCGCTCAATTAGTTCTTTAAGTTCTTTTGTATTTAAACCCAATTTATCAGAAAGATCTTTTTTTAGTTTTTCGCTAAATTCTTCGAGTTCTTTTGGTTTGGTTTTAGAATCTTCACTAGAAGTAATGTTTTCCAAATCTTTGATTTTTTTAATCGAATCTTCGGCTGTTTTGGTTCCTTCTTCGATTTTTTCGACAAGTATTTTTTCTGTCGCTTCTTTTCTTAATTGATTGGTTTCGATGTCTTTTATTTCAACAAGAATTTCGTCTAAATCTCTAAGATTATCTTTTTGAGATTGAATAATTTCTTCGTGATTTTCGGCAATTTCTTTTTTGTAGTCTTGAGGCAAATCTTTGCTAACAGCCAAAGAAGATAATTCTGCCAAAGCACTGTCGGCAATTGGCAATCCAGTGCTATAATTATCGAAGTTTATTTCTTTTTCTATTAAAGAAGCGGGCTCTTCTAATTTCCAGTCTTCAATTATTTTTTCGAGTTTCTCTTCAATTTTCTCTTCAATTTTTTTACTAAGTTCGTCATCTTCAATTTTTGGTGATAATAATGCTAATTGAAGATCTTTTAATCTTTCTATTTCTTTTTGAGATTCTTCGCTGTCTTTGATAATATCATCTTTTTTGGGTTCTTTATTGCCTTTGATAATATCATCTTCTTGAGATTCTATGTTGGTTTTTCTAGCAATTTCATCTTTAATTTTTGAAGAGCTTTCTTTTATTTTTTCTTCAATCTCCTTCAAAATTAACATTTGAGCGTCTTTTTCTTTGCCGCCAAGTCCAAACTGGTTTTGCAAATAGCTTAATCGCGCTGCTTTTTCAAAAAGAGTTGGTTGTTCTGATTTCTTTTTATCGGCGTCTTTTGAGAAGAGATCTTTTTTGACTTGATCCAAAAGCTTTTTCTTTTCTTCGAAAGCCTCTTTAAATTTACCACCTTTCTCAAGTTTTTTAATTCTGGCAGCTTCTTTTGCTAAGTCTTGAACAGCAGATTTATGAAGCTCTCTTTGAAGGATTGCTCTTTTTTGGTCTTCTTTTGGATTTTTTTCTTTGTCTTTTTTGCTTTTAGCTTCTGCACTTTCTTTTGCGGAATCTTTTTTTGCTCCAAGATTTTGCGAATTGTTTTTCATTTTTTCAGCATCTTCAGACAAATAACTTCTCAAAGCTTTTTGATTTGCTTGCTGGGTTTCACTTTGAAGTTGTCCGCCTTTTAGACCGCTAAGTGTGTTTGATAAATTTAATGGATTGTAATTATCGATATCGGACCAACTTCTTTGTTGGTTTTGAGTTTGTCGCACAAAAGCCTGTTTTGCGCTTTCAAGATTTCTATCGTGATGAGTTGTTGGATTAAACATATCAACAGCCCTTCCAGCCAAATTAGGAACTGCGGTAATAATAGATTTTCCAGCTTCTTCATTTCTTTTTTGTCTTCTAATTTCATTTTCTTGAAGGCTTTGCATGAATTTATTTTGCAATTCAGGATTATTTTTAAATGCCTTTGCTGCTTCGGATGTTTTTAATCTTCCTTGGTCTTTGACTAAGTTTTTAAGATCTCTTTCAAAATGACTTGATCCACCAGCCAATCCTTTTTTGCTGGTTTTGTCGACATAATCCATTGCTCTAGATGCGGCTCCTAAAGAAAGATTTTGTTTAGCCCAATCTTTGGCGGCACTTCTTAATTCGGCTCTAAATTGTTTAGCGTCAGGAATTTTTTCTGGGCTGCGAGCTTTTATTTCGGCCGCCTTGGCTTTGATAAAGTCTTTGAGTGGGTCTTGGATTAATTTTTTATCCAATCTGTCTTGAACTGTTTTGTCATCAAGACCAGCAAGAGCCAATCTTTTTGCGCCCGGATTATCGCCATTTAAGCGTTGACGCATTGCGTTGGTCACAGAGCCTCGAATATGTCGATCGGCTTCAGCGCCACTTAAACCTTTGGCGGCGGCATCGGCTTTGGCGGCGCCAATTGCTTTATCGATTGCCTGATTGCGCATCATGGCTCTAGGAGAGCTAATTTGATTTAAGCCCGGAATAGAATCGGCAATCTTTGCCACAGCTCCAGCAACTCCACTTTTTCTTGCTAAAAAAGTTCCGCCTTCCATTGCAGCAGAACCCAAACTTCCTAATCCGGGGATTCTGCCCATTCCAAAGTCGCCATCTTTGGTGCCATTAAAAGCTACATTTGCCGCACTTGCTATACCACCCGCAAGCGAAGACATCATGTCTGGCGCGCCTCCTAAGCCACCACCTTTGAGCGGTTTTCCACGATCAACCGCGGCAACTCCAACTCCGCCAATACTAATTAATCCGCCAGCAAATTCAGGAATTTTTCCCATTATCATTTTTGTTATATATATCAGGGCGGCAATTGAAAAAAATTGAGTAACCCATTCTGCAAGGTTGCGACTAGAAACATCTGATTTCAAAATTTTAAAGACTATGAAGCCATTTTCATATTCATCAATGCAGGCTCTGTAATAAAGAAGAGTTCTAAAATAGGTGTCGAGAATCGTTACAAAGTTATATAAAACCAAAAACATCAAAACCATTTCAAGCGATCTGCCACCCAAAAAACCAATCCAATTTTTAAACATTGAGCTGGTTTGATTAAACAGCATAAAACACATGAAAACCGGACCTAAACATAAAACGAAAATAATTTTAATTAGATTTATGACATAAACCAAAGTGGCCGTAAGCATTACATAAATGAAGAAGAGAATTAAGGCGTAGATGATAACAATGTAAGCGAATCCAAATAGGTTTACAAAAAATAGTCCGAAAATCTTTGCTGTAGCTGATTCAGAAAGCAGCATTGTAATTACCGAATCTATAAAGGAAAATCTGGTAGCATTGCTATTGCTTGCGGCGCGATCCATTCTTGCATTCAATATCAGGGTGCTATCTCCCGAATTAAGAGAGCGATCGGATAAGTCAGAAAAAATTCCAATAACATAATTCATGCTATCGTAAAAAAACTTAACTACGATATCGTTGTATAAATTCCAGCCCGAGAAGTTTGTAAACATAACAACTACGCCAATTTTCAAAAGACGCATCATCATCTCTTTTCGGCTAATCTCAACGGTTCCCATAAGAACGGCAAAACCAAAAAAGGTTACGTAAAGACAAAGAACGACATTTACAATTGTAACAAAGCCAGAGTCTTGAACTATGGATTTATACATATATTCAATAATTCCGTTTTTTCTTACACCATCAGAATTTGGCTTGCCCAAAAGAGAATTTTCAACCAAGGCAACCAAAAATTCTAATAAGCCGTAATTATCAGCCTTTCCATCTTGACCAACTCCGCGCAAAATTTCTAAGTTATATTTACCGTAATTGTCTTTGTAGTATCCGTCGAAAATTTTTATCTTAACTACTTCGTTAGAAGTGTGGTATTCATCGTCAGAGGTGTTTGTGTCGGTTCCTTTGTTGTCAGACTTATCGTCTTTCATGAAAATTCTTTCGTTGGCGCTTCTAAAAATATAACTAGTTCTGTCTATACCAGCGGTGTCTTTGCATTCGCCGTTAGAATTTTTTTTAATGTTACACCTAGATTCTTGCGAAAATAAGTGATATAATCGCTTTGGAGTATCTAATCCTCTGGTTCCAAACAATCCAATATAAGCTCCCATTCCAGCATTATATTTGCAGTAGCTTTGTTTATCGTCGGTTTTTTTGGTAAAATCTTTTTCGTAATAATTTAGCGGAAAATGAAAAATATTCTCACCCGAAGCAGCAAGATAATCGCCGCTTGATACTGATTTATAGCTTTTGCTACAAGTGCACAAATCTGGCTTATCTTCATCGTTTTCAGGAGTGCAAGTTTTTAGAATTTCTTCGGTTGGCGTTTTACCTTTGTAACATATGCAGTTTTGAGCTTTTATATCTAAGTCAGATCTTTTTGCACAAAAATCGCATAAGTCCAAATTGTTTAAAATAGAATCTGTCATATCTCCTCCGTTCCAAGGAGTCCAAGAGCCTGAAATTTGAATGATAAATGGTTGGCCGTTTGATTTTAATCCAGTTTCGTGCCAATTGGCAGTTTGTCCACCCTCAATAGCATTATACTTGCCAAAGACTTGGTCTTTAATTGGATAGGCTTCAACATTTACAGATTCTGAATCAAATTCATCAGCTTCAAAACACTTGTCTTTGCAAGATGCAAGAGAGATGACTAGAAAAAATATGAAAAAAATCTGCATTATTTTTTTTGCCAAGCTCATTAAATGAATTTAAAATTAGTCAATATTGAGTTATTTAAAAAAAGCGGGAAGTTTTCTAAATTAGTAAAAAAACCAAGTTTGTGGTACCTGCGGCCGGACTTGAACCGGCAAGAGCGATAAAGCTCCACGGATTTTAAGTCCGTTATGTCTACCATTCCATCACGCAGGCAAAGTTTAAACTATGAAAGGATTGTGCAACCTAATTTTGCTCAAGTTAAGTTTCTATAGATTTTTTTAAAAAATTTTAACGTTCACTTTTTTAAAGCCTATAAACGCAACAAATCTAGCTTTTCAATTAAAGTCTATACTAAATCAAATTCGACTTAAGTCGAATTTGGGTTTATTTTGAATCGTTGCATCCGCAACAGATTTTTGGTTTTTATTTTAATCAAAATCTTCAGTCAGAAATAAAAT
>CANEUK010000054.1 GCA_947441695.1 Rickettsiales bacterium | reverse complement strand
TCGAATAAATTTTCGCTGCCACCAATTTTAAGTAGGTTGAAGTCAATCGGGCTAACTGATTTATCAACTAAAAATCCACCAAAGTCGCGAGTTGAGTTTGGCCCAAATATTGGAATAACCAAATAAGCACCAGAACCAACTCCATAATTACCAAGAGTTTGACCAAAATCTTCGCTTTTATATCGAATGCCTTTTTGACTGGCAACGTCGAAAAGCCCGCCAACGCCGATTGTAGAGTTTATTAAAAAACTAGAAAAGGTTGAAAATCCATTATCAACTTTTCCCTGCAAAAAAGAATTGGCCGATGAAATTGGTGCGGATAAATTGGTTAGAAAATTTCTAACAGAACTTCGCGCAGGCTTGGGAACATTTTGGCGATAAAAATTTGCCAAATGCTCGATCAAATAAAGGTCTAAATAGTCGTTAAAAGTAAAAATTTTGCGATTAATTTTTTCTAAAGGATCGTAAATTTCAGATAAATTTTCGTTTTCATAATCTTCAAACTCATCTTTATAGTTTTCTTCTTTTGCCAAACTCAAACTTGGCACAAGAAAAATCATAGCGATTGCCACAAAAAGAACTTTTTTAACAACTTGCATTAAGTTTTATCGAATTTTTAAAAGGATTTTAGGTAATTTTTTGCTGGTTTTCGTCA
This sequence comes from Rickettsiales bacterium, assembly GCA_947441695.1. GTDB lineage: Bacteria > Pseudomonadota > Alphaproteobacteria > Rickettsiales > UBA1997 > UBA2645. The sequence goes on along the minus strand of CANEUK010000054.1, from coordinate 7,968 downwards.
GATTTTTCTTTGCTTAAGAGCCCTAAAAGCTCTTTGGCTTTAATGTCGTAAGAAGAATTTTTTACCAATAACTCTTGCAAAACTTCTTTAGCTTCGTGGTATTTTTGTTTTAAAGTTAACGAATAAGCCAAGTGATAGTAGGCATCAAAGCATTGTGGCCAAAGTTTTTTAGTAATGCGAAAACGAAAAATTGCTTCCGATAAATTTCCTTTTTCTAAATGCTTTAAACCCAGCTTGTAATTAGTTTCTTCAAGGTTGCCGCACTTATCTTTTATGGTAAAAAACTCGTTTTGCGCGGCACTAAATTTTTCTTCTAAAAATTTTGATAATTTTTCTGAATTTTTTCGCAATTTTACAGCAAGCTTTTCACCAATTTGCTTTGGTTGATCGTCTTTTTTGCGAAATTTTTTAAGGATAAAACCAAACATCGATTTTGAATTATTTTTTTAAAATGAAAAAGGCAGCGCGCCACGAAATCGCCAGATTTTTATTTTTGCCACAAAAATTTTTCAAACAAAAATCCATCAAAGTTAAAAAAATCCCTTTTGGCACAATATAAGATTCGGCAAGAGAGATTTGAGTAAAGCTCAAGATTTTAAAGTTACTTGAGAAGCTTGGAAGTTATTTTTTTAAGATATTTGTTTCAAAGAATTTAAAACTAAAGGCTCGCTCGCAGAAACTTGATTTGGGGAAGAGCTTGGTTTTATTTCATATTCTTCTTTGCGGTTTTGATTAGATGCCTCTAAAAGCTGATCAAGAGAAGTAAATTGATTAAAAAACTTTTGAACTTTTTCACCATTATTATCACTAAAAATTTTATCTTTGTTAAAAGAAACTCGAATCTGAAGATTTTCTTTATTCTGATAAAGCAAAGCGTTGTCTGTTAGGTTTTCAAATTGAGTTGCAAAACTCAAATTATCGCCGATGAAATTTTGAATTTGACTTAATTGTTCGTTCGTTATCTCCAAACCTTCAATTGGCAATTCTTTTTCTACTTTGGCATAAGCAACAATTTTTTCTGGAGGCAAAAAGTCTCGAATCAAATATTCATTGTACCTACCTTTCCAAAGCCTAGGAAGCGATCCATTTTGAATAACAGATTTATCATATTCATCTATCGAAACAGATGTGCTAAACCAACTTTTAATATCCTGTCTATCTCTACAACTTGAATCATGTAAATGCACTGATTTTTCTACTTCTATAGCAATCCAGTCTTTGCTTTTGTGCGGTAAAGTGCTATATCCAAAAAAAATATTTTCTTCTCTATTTGCTGGAGAATTTGGTTCGTAAAAAAGAGCTGCACCTGCTAAAAACCTACTATTTTTTGCTTCTTCATCAAGCGAAACTTTTAATAGTTTTGGGTTGTCTTTCAAAACTCTCTCTCTATCTAAAATCCAACTATCTCTATTTTTTAAAGCTCTAAAATATGGATTATTTTTTTCTTCCAGTGGTGGCAATTTTCCCATTTTTCGCAAATTTTGTTTTGAAAAAGGACCTTCTTTTAAAAAAACATCTATCGAAGATCCAGCTTCCTTTCCCGCTATATTATGACCAAGTTCATGAAATATTAGAGGCATAAAAAAAGTTATTTAATTGAAGTAAAAAAGGCAGCGCGCCACGAAATCGCCAGATTTTTATTTTTGCCACAAAAATTTTTCAAACAAAAATCGTTAAAGTTTTTTAACTTGGTTTTGTTGATAGTTTGTCGATTTGAGCCAATTTGATTGGCACCAATTTTTTTTAGAGATTTTATTGCCAAAACTCCATTGGAAAAATTTTGTTTGAAAATTTTTTCGTTGAAAAAGATTTGTTTAAAACCGCATTTTTCTAAAGCTTTTTTTAGTTCAAAAACTTTGGGCAATTGATTAAATTGAAAAATATTTGCAGCTTTTAATTCGTCTAAACTTGGTTCAACTGGCAGACAAAAAATAAATTTTCCGTTAGATTTTAGTAGATCAAAAAATTGACAAAAACTTTTTTCAAAATCATTTAGCCATTGTAGCGAGAACGAAGAAATAACAAGGTCGAAGCTGCTTTTTTTGAAAGGTAAATTTTCAAAATCGGCTTGAATTTTAAAGGTTTTTTGAGGGTTTTTTTGTAGCATTTTTAATGCCAAATCAACTTCAAAAATTTTCAGATTTTTACCCAAAAGATTTTGGCTAATAAATCCAGTTCCAGAACCTAAATCTAAAACCTGTAAATTGTCCGACAAAAAAGGCGCGGCAATTTTGCATAATTCTTTGGCGGCCAAATTTTGAATTAAAGCTTGTTCGTTATAGTTCTTCGAGCCTTTGTCAAAGCTTGTTTCAAGTGTTTTTTTATCAAAAAAAACCTTCATTTTTTTAAAGCTTCTTTTTCAATTAAGCCAACAATGTGATCAACCAATTCTTCGCTGCTTATTTTGTGATTTGGTTTTCCGTTTAAATAAACATTGTGGCGTTCGCCTCCGCCACCCGTAATGCCAATTTGAGTATGCGCCGCCTCGCCAAGACCATTGACCACGCAGCCCAAAATTGAAATTGTTATTGGGGTTTTGATGTGTTCAACGCGCTTTTCTACCATCTCGACGGTTTTTATTACGTCAAAAGCTTGACGGGCGCAAGATGGGCAAGAAATCAGATTTACGCCACGATGACGAAGTCCTAAACTTTTCAAAATTTGATAAGCTACTTTTATTTCTTCTTTTGGGTTAGCCGAAAGTGAAACGCGCATAGTATCGCCAATTCCTTCCCACAAAAGCGTGCCAAGTCCAATTGCTGATTTAACGGTTCCAGCAGATAAACTGCCTGCTTCGGTAATTCCAATATGAAGCGGATAATCGCAAATTTTTGCCAATTCGCGATATCCCGCAACCGCTAAAAAAACATCAGAAGCTTTAACGCTGATTTTAAAATTAAAAAAGTCGTTTTGTTCAAGAATTTGAATGTGACGTTGCGCCGATTCAACCAGAGCTTCTGGAGTTGGGGTTTTGTATTTTTCGAGCAAGTCAGTTTCAAGCGAGCCAGCATTTACACCAATTCTAATTGAGCAGCCATAATCTTTAGCGGCCTTGATTACTTCGCGCACTTTTTCGTCAGATCCAATGTTTCCGGGATTGATTCGCAAACATTTGGCACCGGCTTTGGCGGCTTCGATGGCGCGACGATAATGAAAATGAATGTCGGCAATAATTGGCAAATGACAATTTGGAATGATTTGGCGCAGCGCGTCTGACGATTCTTTGTCTGGAACCGAGATTCGCATCAATTCGGCTCCAATTTCGGCGCATTCATTAACTTGGCGAATAGTAGCTTGAATATCGGTTGTGGGTGTATTGGTCATTGATTGCACCGAAATTGGAGCGTCTCCGCCAATTGCTACATTTCCCACAAAAATTTGGCGCGATTTGCGACGATTAATAGCGCGATATGGACGAACTTGATTTAGCTGTTCTTGACTCATGAAAGTTGGGCAAAAATTTTAAGAATTTTGTTTTGATTTTTTGTGATTAATTCAGAGGTTTTTTTAGGGTTTTGATTTAGAATTTGTGCGATTGAAACAAAGTCTTTAAAACCTTGACCAACATAGTTTTGTAGGTTTTTTATTTCAGATATTTCAAGATAACTTTTAGCAATGATGGCGCGGCAAAAAATTGTAGAAAAATTTTGTTCAAAAAAATTTTTTTCAAAAAGGATTTCGTCAATAATTCCAATTTTATTCAACTTAATTAACTCGATATTTTTTTCTAAGTTGTCAAAAAATTCTAAATAAAATTTTTCTAAATTTTGGTCGTTTATTTCAAAAATATCTGACCAAATTTCCGGGTCGGAATCATCTAAACGAAAAGCAGTTCTTAAAAAATCATCAGTAATATTTTTTGGCGAAAAATCTTTGGTTAAAAAAGATAAAAATTGGGGCAAATGCGAAACTAGCGCATAAATTTCGTCATGCTTTTTAAAGTCGATCAATTCAACATTAAAACCAATTTGGTTGGCCAGGTTTTCAATTTTTTCTATAACTTTTTTATCATTATTTTTATTTGGACAAATAATAAATTTTTTATTCAAAAAAAGTTTAGTGTCAGAATTTTCAAATCCAGTTTTTTGCGAACCTGCAATTGGGTGACAAGCAACAAAATTTTTAGCTAAATTTTTTGGCAAAATTTCGTCAATAAAACTTTTAAGCGAACCTAAATCAATCAAGATTGCGCTTGGTGTAATATGTGAAGAAATTTCTTCAAAAATTTCTTCATAAATTGACAAAGGCGTTGCAATTACCACAAAATCAAAATCATTATCAAGAAGCTCAAAATTGTCGCATCCGCCCTCAACTACGCCATCATTTTTGGCTAAGTCGATAGTTTCTAAGTCGACATCAAGTGCAAAAATTTTTTCGCTGATTTTGTTCTGGCGCAAAGCTTTAGCAAAAGATCCGCCAATTAAACCAAGTCCAATTACTAAAGTTTTTTTGAAAAAAAAGTTTGACAAATTTTAAATAAAAAAGATTAAAGAAAAAATTATTTTTAGTCGTTGAAAAATTCAAGCAAGCACTTCATAGTTTTTTTAGGAATTTGTTTATTAAAAAAATGAAAAAAATGAAAAAAATAGTTTCGGTTTTGGCAATTTTATTTTTTGCTTTTTCTTGTTCTAGCAAGGTTGTAGACATAAAAAGTCCTTGCGTATCTGAAGAAAGCGGACCATGCGGACTAAAAAAACCAATTAATGATTGGTGGTTAAAAAACTCTTCACAAAAACAAAAAATAAATTCTTAAAAACATGCCAGATTCTAGTTCCACAGGAAAATCTTTTGCTGAAAGATATGCAAGTAAAAAGTCTTTTACTTCTGAAACCTTGAAAACTGAAAATAATCAGCCACAAGGATTCTCTTCTATAATTTCTGATGCAAATCAGAAATCTTCTTCAAACTTAAAACAAATTGATCCTCAAAAAAAAATGCAAGCAGAACTAATTTACCTTGTTAAAGGAGTGGATGCCGGCCGAAATGCTTGGTATTACGTCTTGGTTGAACGCCTTAAAGTTCAAATTTTCTTAAAAGCTCTAAGTGACGAAATTATTCATTTAGAAAATTATGGTAAAATTTTGTTTTCAGCCTACGGAGACGAGCCTCCTTCTGAAATTACAAATCAACTAAAAGAAGAATACGGAATTAACTAATTTTAAAAAAACAAGCTAGAGCCTGTCTTTAAATTTATTTGATTCCAGATTTTGGCATATTTTAAGCGTTTTTTTAATAAAATTATGAGGAATATCTGGATATATTTCGAATAATTTTATTAAAAAATAAGCCAAAAAAAGGACTAAATATGGAATCAAATAAATTTAAAGACAGGCTCCAGACACTTTGGCTAATTACTTTCGACGCAGATTTTGGTACATTCTTAGAGTTTTTTTAATAAAATTGCGATAAATATTTGGATATATTTTTAGGATTTTTTGTTAAAAAATAAGACGAAATGCGAGCCAAAAAATAATTAGCCAAAATGTATAAACTTTTTTTCAAATTATTAAAATTTCCAAGAAAAAGCAAAGTCAAGATTCAACCACTTTCTGTAAGTATAAATTAGCCTATTTTTCACAAGTTTTGGATAAAAACCAAACCAATATAAGTTTTTTGCTTTCTACTAAATAGAAGCTCAAGACCATAATTCGTGCGATGTCTTTTTGAGAATTAAAGCTCTAAAAATACACTAAATCTGATTGAAGAACTAGATTATCCTTAAAAATAAAAAATCTATTGCGGAGGCGCGACATATAAATGAAGCTCTCGCAAATTAATAAAAAATTTTGCGAATAATTTACTTTCGCGCTGAAGCAATTCAAAATTTACTAAATTCAAACTAGTTCGAGTTTGACTGGGTATAAAATCATTTTTCATGAAAAATCTTAAAATTTCTGCCATCATAATTGCCTCAATCTTTGTTGGCTTTTTTTCTGCTATTTCTATATCAGAAATTCAAATCAAACAAATTAAGCTCAATGAAAAAATATCATCAAACTCTGACGACCAAAAAGAGTTTTTAAAAGAAGTAATATCTCGAGTTAAAAATGATTACGTTGATGAAAAAACCGATACTCAACTTTCAGAAGCTGCTGCGTATGGAATGTTATCTTCTCTTGATCCGCATTCATCTTATTTAAATGAAGAAGCTTTTAAAGAAATGAAAGTGCAAACCAAAGGTGAATTTGGCGGTCTGGGAATTGAAATTACAACCGAGCTTTCGGTTGTAAAAGTTGTTGCTGCAATTGAAGATACTCCAGCTTTTAAGGCAGGAATTAAGTCGGGAGACTATATCACTAAAGTTAACGACAAGAACGTTGTTGGTGTTCCGCTTGAAGAAGTGGTAAAAAAAATGCGCGGAAAGCCCGGAACCAACGTAAAAATAACTCTTTTGCGCAAAGGAGAAAAGTCTGCTCTCGAAAAAAACATCACTCGCCAAATCATCAAAGTAAAAGCGGTTAAATCAGCTAAATTCAAAGATGTTGCTTATATCAAAATTAATACCTTTTCTGAACAAGCTTATTTGGGATTAGTAAGCGAGTTAACCAAAATAAAAAACCAAATCGGTGAAAAAAATCTCAAAGGTTTAGTTCTTGACTTACGAGGCAATCCAGGCGGTTTGCTTGATCAGGCTATCAAAGTTAGTGAAGTATTTTTAAACAAAGATTCCGTTATAGTTTCAATAAAAGGGCGTAACTCTGAATCAAAAGAATATAAAAGCGAACATGACGAAAACATAATTCCCAATTTACCAATTGTGGCTTTGATTAATGATGGATCGGCTTCTGCTTCTGAAATTGTAGCGGGAGCCCTTCAAGATCATCATCGAGCGGCAATTATGGGTGTAAAATCTTTTGGTAAAGGCTCGGTACAAACAATTATTCCTTTGCAAAAAAATCGCGGTGCTTTGCGCTTAACAACTTCGCTTTACTACACGCCAAGCGGCAAATCAATTCAAGCTCACGGAATTGAGCCAGATATCGAGGTTATCAACGCTAAAATTGAAAAACAAAACAAGTCAGAACGAGATTCAGAAGCTGATTTAAAGGGGCATATCGAAGTGCAAATTCAAGATGCCATTAAAGAAGCTAAAAAAGAGCAACTTAGCGATGATAATTTAGATATTTACGATCAAGATTATCAATTGGCTCGTGCTATTGATTTGGTTCGTGGAGTTGGAGTTTATAAAACCAGCATAAAAAAATGAAAAAATTAATTTTTTTCATTTTTGTTTTTTGTGCCACAACTTCAGTTTTTGCTGCCAATAATTATAGCAAAAAACTCTCTTTACAAAACTCTATTATTGCCAAAATCAATAATAGAGCCATCACTAAATCAGAGCTTGATGATCGATATAATTTTGTTATCATAACTTCAAAAATTAACATCAAAGATACTCAAGATAAAAAAATTCTCGAGAGTCAAATTCTTGATAAAATGATTGATGAAGAACTAATAAGACAGGAAGCAAAAAATCTAAAAATTGAGTCTAATCAATCTGAATTAATTGAGGCTGTTGACGAAATAGCCTTTCAACAGAAAAAAAACTCTCAACAGTTAAAGTTTTTCTTCCTAAACCAAGGATTATCTTTTGAAAATTATTTAAAACAGGTTGAGTCAGAAATTTTATGGTCAAAAATTATTTCTGAAGTTCTTCGGTCAAAAGTAAAAGTAAGTGAAGTAGAAATTAAGGAGTTTTTTGAGCAGCAAAAATTCAACATCAGTGTCAAAAAATTTCTTATCGCAGAAATTCTAATTTCAAACAACCAAATTCAAGGCAAGGATAATCTTCTTTTAGCAAAAAAACTGGTGGAAGAATTAAGAAATGGAGCCAATTTTAAAAGTATTTTGCAAAATTTCTCTACTGGAGGATTTGATGAGAATGAAGGAGAAATTGGTTGGGTTTGGCAAAACGATATTGATAAAAAAATATATGATGCAATTTTTAAGCTAGCAAAAAATGGTTAT
>CANEUK010000053.1 GCA_947441695.1 Rickettsiales bacterium | reverse complement strand
TGCCGTAGCTTCAACAATATTATGACCTTTTTCAGTTAAGGTTTTGGCAAATTCTACAATTAAAATAGCGTTTTTTGCCGCCAATCCAATTGTGGTTAAAAGCCCAACTTGAAAATAAACATCGTTGCTAAGTCCAAAAATTGTCGATGCTAAAACCGCGCCAATAATACCAAAAGGCACCACCAAAATTACCGAAAACGGAACTGCCCAACTTTCGTAAAGTGCCGCCAGCGACAAAAAAACCACAATTAACGAAATTGCATAAAGTGCCAAAGTTTGCGAGCCAGAAGATTTTTCTTCGTAAGACAATCCAGACCATGCGTAATCAATGCCTTTGGGCAAATTGGTGATCATTTTTTCCATTTCTGCAATTGCCATTCCCGAACTTACGCCCTGAATTGCGCCGCCTTGAATATTGATTGAAGAAGTGCCGTTAAAACGTTCTAGTTTTGGTGAGCCAAAACTCCATTTTGCCGAAGTAAAGCTGGCAAAAGAAACCATTTTTCCTTCTTTGTTTCGCACATACCAATTTTTGATGTCGCTTGGCAACATGCGATATTTGGCGTCGCCTTGAACATAAACTTTTTTGATTCGACCTTTATCTAAAAAGTCGTTGACATAGCTCGAACCCCAAGAAGTTTGCAAAGTTTGGTTAATGTCGGCAATTGAAACGCCAAGCGCCATGGCTTTTTGGTAGTCGATGATTAATTTATATTGTGCTACATCGTTGAGTCCGTTAGGGCGAACGCCAATTAAAAGAGGATTTTTGCTCGACATTCCAAGTAGTTGATTTCTGGCATTCATCAAAGCGTTATGACCCAAGTTGTCGCGGTCGAGTAATTGTAAATCAAAGCCCGAAGCGTTGCCTAATTCGCGAATTGGTGGCGGAAAAAACGTAAAAACAAAAGCATCTTTAATTTGCGAAAGTGCCGCCATGGCGCGTCCAGAAATTGCCGCAACCGATTGATCAAAGTTTTTGCGCTGGCTCCAATCTTTTAAGCCAATAAAACCAAATCCGGCATTTTGAGCGCGACCCGCAAAGCTAAATCCGGCAACCGTAAAAAGATGTTCAACGTTTTTTTCTTCGGCTTGCAAAAAATAATCTTCAACTTTTTTTAAACTTTCGAGCGTGCGTTCAAGAGTTGCACCGCTTGGGGCGTTGACCGTTAAATACATTGTTCCTTGATCTTCGGTTGGCAAAAACGAAGTTGGCAAGCGACTGAATAAAAAAACCAAGCCTCCAACCATCACAACATAAATCATCACAAAGCGCGTAAGTCTTTTAACCACGTAGCTTGAGCCTTTGGTGTAAAAATTGCGCAGGCTTTCTAATTTTTTGTTAAATTTTTTAAGAATTTTGCCGGGTTTTTTTTCTTCGTTGGCTGGTTTTAAAATTGTGGCACATAAAGAAGGCGATAAAATCAAGGCTACCAAAACCGAAAGAACCATCGACGAAACAATTGTGATAGAAAATTGTCGATAAATCGCGCCTGCCGAACCGCCAAAAAAAGCCATTGGCACAAAAACCGCCGAAAGCACCAAAGCAATTCCAACTAGCGCGCTGCTAATTTGAGTCATCGATTTTTTGGTGGCTTCAATTGGCGAGAGTTTTTCTTCGTGCATTATGCGCTCAACGTTTTCAACCACCACAATGGCGTCGTCAACCAGCAAGCCAATTGCCAAAACCAACGCAAACATTGTAAGCGTGTTAATGGTAAAGCCAAAAGCAAAAAGCGTGGCAAATGTTCCAAGCAAAACAACGGGAACCGCGATGGTTGGAATTAGCGTGGCGCGAAAATTCTGTAAAAAAAGCAACATCACCAAAAACACTAAAAATATGGCTTCTAACAAGGTTTCAACCACGCCTTTAATTGACAATTTAATGAATGGCGTTGAGTCAAAAGGATAAACCACCGAAACGCCAGCGGGCAAAGTTTTGGTTAATTCGCTTACTTTTTGTTTAACTTGCGCGGCAGTTTTTAAAGCGTTGGCGCCGCTTGCTAAAATTACCGCCATTCCAGAAGCGGGATGTTTTTTGTAGCGCGCAATTGTGCTGTAGCTTTGTTGACCCAATTCAATTTTGGCAACGTCTTTAAGGCGAACTTGCGAACCATTTTTATTGACGCGCAAAACTATTTTTTGAAAGTCAGCCACCGTTTTAAGTTTTGATTGGGCGGTGATTGTGGCATTGATTTGTTGTCCTTTAATTGATGGCAAACCTCCAAGTTGACCAGCAGAAACATCAGAGTTTTGGGCTTTGATTGCGGCAATAACATCGTTTGAATTTATGTTAAATCCAAAAAGTTTTTGAGGATTTAGCCAAATTCGCATCGCTCTTGGGTTTCCAAAAATAATTACATTTCCAACGCCGTCAATTCGTGAAATTGAGTCTTTCATGTCGCCAAGCAAAATGTCGCCAAGCGCGCTTTCAGAAACTGAATTGTCTTGAGAATAAAGCCCAATCACCAACAAAAAGTTATTATTAGCTTTGTTTACTCGTACGCCTTGTTGTTGAACTTCTTGCGGAAGCAATGGAATTGCGGCTTGTAACTTGTTTTGAACTTGAACTTGGGCAATATCGGGGTTGGTTTTTGGTTCAAAAGTTATGGTGATTGTCACGTTTCCATCAGAATCGCTACTTGACGAAAAATAGCGCAAAGAATCAATTCCAGAAAGGCTTTGTTCAATTACTTGAGTTACGCTATTTTCTAAAGTTTCGGCCGATGCGCCAGGTAGCGAAGTAGAAATTGAAACCGAAGGAGGCGCAATATTTGGATATTGTTCAATTGGCATTTTAAGCAGCGACAAAGCGCCCGCCATCATTACCACAATTGCCAAAACCCAAGAAAAAATTGGTCGATTAATGAAGAAATTGGACATTAAATTTTTTTAGTTAAGTCGTTTTGAATTTTTCTTGAGGTAAGAGTTTTATCGCATTGGTTTTTGTTGAATTGTTGCGCACGAAGCAAAGTAAAACTCGCACAAATTAATCAAAAAAACTTGCTCATAAATTTGTTTTTTTCAGATCAGTTTTTTTGTATTTGGTTTTCTGGTTTTGTGGTTTTTACTTTGGCACCTTCCGAAATTTTTAAAAAACCTTCAAGAACCACTATTTCGCCATCTTCAAGACCACTTTCAACAACCCAATTATCACCAAAAGTTTGATTGGCTTTGATGATTCGCATTTTGGCTATATTTTCTTTATCAATTATCCAAACGCTCAAAGAACCGTCAGGCATTCTGGTTGTAGCTTTTTGTGGCACCGTAATTGCTTTGATTGGTTCTAAATGAAGTTTTGCGCCAATAAACATTCCAGGAATCAGCTTTTTATCTTTATTTGAAAAAACAGCGCGCAAACGCACAGAATCAGTGGTTTGGTCGGCAAAATTTTCGATAAGTTTTAGTTTGCCAATATTTTGATAATTTGGGTCGTCAGAAACTAAACTGACTAAAATTTCTTTTTTATTGTTAGTTTCTAAGGCTTCTTTGGCTGGTTGCGCCATATCAACATAAATTGGATCAAGCTGCGTAATGGTGGTTAGAACCCCGTTTTGATTGGCTGTAACCAAAGCACCTTCGGTAAAATTTGATTTACCAATATATCCAGAAATTGGAGCGTAAACTTTGGTATAATTTAAGGTGGCTTTGGTTTTTTTGGCTTCTGATTCTGCTTGCGCAAGGCTGGTTTCAAGGTCGTCAAATTCTTGTTTGCTGATGGCGTCAACTTCTAATAATTTTTCGTAGCGCAATTTTTTAGTGCGCAAGTTTTTTAAATTTGCCGACGAATTTTCGTAAGACGCTTGGTAAATTGTTGGATCGATTTGGTATAAAACCTGACCAGCTTTAACAAAGCTTCCTTCAACAAAAAGACGTTTTTTAATTATTCCTTCGGCTTGTGGTCGCACTTCAGAAATTTTAAAAGCTTCAACTCGAGCCGGAAGTTCTTGAAATAGTTGAACTTTGTCTTTTTTAACCGTTATTACAATTACTTCGGCTTCTTTTCTTATCGCCATATTGGCTTGGTTTGATAAGACATTTTGCTTTGGTTTTATTACCAAAAAATAAACCGCACAAAGAATGGTCAGATTAAGAAAAATAAGAGCTATAATCGCTTTTTTTATTTTGTTTTTGCGCATTTTTTTTGAATTTTTTATCAAGCCAATAAACCAATTTTTTTGAGGTTAAAAAAAGTTTTGGTTCAAGTTTTTTTGACCTTTTTTTGTTGAAGCAAAGGTTTTTTTTAAGTTTAAGTCAAAAAAGTCTTTTTTTTAAAAAAAAATCAGAAAATCCAAAACCTAAAACCTAAAACTTCCAATCTTCTCTAACGTGATGACAAGTATAACCGTAAGGATTTTTTTTGAGATAATTTTGGTGATATTCTTCGGCTTTGTAAAACTTGCCAGCTTTAGAAATTTTAGTGATTACGGGTTTTTTAAAAACCCCTGATTTTTCAGCCTGATTAATAACTTTTTGGGCAACGTTTTTTTGGATTTCGTCAAAATAAAAAATTTCAGAACGATATTGGCTGCCAACGTCGTTTTCTTGTCGATTTAAAGTGGTTGGATCGTGAATGGTAAAAAAGAATTTTAAAATTTTTTCGTAAGAAATTTTTTGTGGATTAAAAGTGATTTCAATGCTTTCGGCGTGATTAGTTAAACCAGTTGAAACTATCTCGTAAGTTGGATTTTCGACGTTGCCGCCAGTATAACCAACTTCGGTTGAAACTACGCCATCTAGGTTTGCGAGTAGTTGTTCCATTCCCCAAAAGCAGCCGCCCGCAAGTAAGGCTTTTTGAGATTTTATTTCGGCACCTTGGGTTGAAGAAAAGCTAAAAATTGACATGACAAAAAAACTTATTTTAAAAAATGACTTCATGATTTTTCTTGGGTAAAAATAAAAAATTAGAGTTGAAAAATCTGCTTTACTTGAATTGTAGTTTTACCAACTAGTTATTTTAAATTTCCATTTAAATAAAATCCTTTCTTGATTAATATTACAAGCCATCCTTAGGATGAAAAAACCAAATCCACATGATGTTGCTCTTAGATGTTTTTACTCCTCTTTTTAAAGATGTTTTTGAAAGCGCAACCTCTTCTTTTTTCAAAATAATTTCAAACAAATGTCCGATTTTAAATCACTAAATTTAAGTACAAAAATTTTACAAGCCCTAGAAAACAAAGGCTACACAACTCCAACCCCAATTCAAGCGCAGGCAATTCCCCATATTTTAGAAGGCAAGGATATTTTAGGAATTGCTCAAACCGGAACTGGCAAAACTGCCGCATTTTCTTTGCCAATTTTAGATAATTTAGCCAAAAGCAACATATCCGTAAAAACTGGTTGCGTGCGCGTTTTGGTTCTAACTCCTACTCGCGAATTGGCCTCTCAAATTTCTGACAACATCGAAACCTACGGCAAAGAATTTGGCTTAAAACATGCGGTAATTTTTGGAGGAGTTAGTGAGCGTCCTCAAATAACTTCTTTGCAACGCGGTTTAGATATTTTGGTAGCAACTCCCGGAAGATTGCTCGATTTAACTTCGCAAGGCTATGTTCGTTACGCTCAACTCGAAACATTTGTTTTAGACGAAGCCGATAGAATGCTTGATATGGGATTTATTAACGATGTTAAAAAAATTATCGCCAAACTGCCCGAAAAAAAACAGACGCTTTTTTTCTCGGCAACCATGCCAATAGCTATTTCTGATTTGGCAAATTCAATTCTAAAAAAACCAGTAACTGTTGAAGTTACCCCAGCTTCTTCAACGGTTGAACGTATTGATCAAAAAGTTTGTTTTGTTGCCAAAAGCCACAAACCAATGCTGCTTAAAAAAATTATCAAACAAGAAGAAGTAACCAGCGTTTTGGTTTTCTCAAAAACCAAATATGGCGCCAACCACATTGTTCAAAGCTTGCAAGAATCAAAAATTGAAGTTGCGGCAATTCACGGCAATAAATCTCAAGGTGCTCGCGAAAAAGCTTTGGCACAATTTCGTAGTGGCGAATTAAAAGTTTTGGTCGCAACCGATATTGCGGCGCGTGGAATTGATATCCCGGGTATTAGCCACGTGATTAATTACGATATTCCGATGGATCCTGAAAGCTACGTGCATCGAATTGGACGCACAGCCAGAGCTGGTCGCGAGGGCGTAGCAATTTCTTTTTGCGAACCAGCAGAACGCAAACTTTTGCAAGCTGTTGAAAAGCTAATCAATTTTAGCATTCCGGTTGACGAAACCCACGCCTATCACAATGCCGAAAGCAGCACTTCTGATCAAGAATTTGAACAAGAGCGCAGAAATTCAACAAGGGGACGAAACACTTCTTCCAGAGGCGCGTCTTCTAAAAAAAGTTCTGGCTCAAGAATTTCAGCAAAACAATCAACCTCAAGAAATTTGTCTTCAAGAAGCGAATCAGAATCTAAAGGGCCAGTTCGTTCGTTTTTAGGAAAAATTTTTGGCAAACCAGAAAGATCAGATTCAAGAAGATCTAATTCTAGCGGCGCAAATTATGGTTCTAATCGCCATCCAAGAAACGAATCAAGACCAAGTTTCGAAGACAGAAAACCAAGATCTGAATTCTCGTCTGGCTCAAGAAGGCGAGATGAATCTGATTTTAGCAGCAATTCGCGCTCTTCAAGCCGTAATTTGCGCGATGATAATTTTGGCAATAGCGAACGCGGTTCTTACTCAAAAAGAAAATCAGACGAATTTTCTTCGCCTCAAAATTTTGGCGGCAGAAGAAAATCTTTTGGAATGGGAGTTTTTGGTTTTGGCAGCAAAAAACCACAAGATGAAAGCTTTGGAATTGGCAAAAGAAATCGCGGCGAACCCATCAGAAACTCTAGAACAGATTCAGAATTTTTAGGAAGAGGTTCTCGGGCAGATTCTGGATTTTCAAGATCTTTAATTAATGACAGCGGAATTAGAAAAACTAGCTCAAGCAGATTTGGTTTTGGAGGCGGAAAATCAAACCCAAATTCAGGATCAAGATTTTTTTCTGGCGAAGGTTCAAGAAGACCAAGATCTGGCTCTTCAAGTTCAAATAGCAGAAATTGGAAAGGCGGAAAATAAATTTTTTAATTACCCGCGCAAAGATTTAGCAAATTAGACTCAAAAAAAATCGCCAGCCAAATCACCGAAAATTCCCACTTGGTTGAAAATTTTCACCAATATAAATTAAGCCAAATTCAACCCTCAAGTTGAACTTGGCTTAATTAAAAAATTATTTTTTCAAATTAGTATCAACCACCAAATATCCACGGTAGCTAGTTTGAGCGTAGTTTTTGGTGTTCATTGCGTGGAAAATGTCGCTTAGATTAATCCAAATCCACGGGTTTCTATGAGCCGCAACGTCAAGCATTAAAACCGAATCCGATTTTTCGTCATAAGCTACAACTGGCGAAAAGTGACCGCCCATCAAGCTTTTGTAAGAATGGTCATAATTCAAAACCAAAAATTCTTTTGGCGAATTAACCACTTTTTTAACCAATTTTCTAAACTCACCAAGTTTTTCATCAGAAAATTTATCAACAATTACCAAATTAGATTTTACGCCATGAATTTTGAGCATTTTTTGCAATTCATCAGCGTCAATTCCGCCACCAAAGTTTCCGTCTTTTTTGGTGATTTTCATTGAAATGGTGCGGCGATCTAAAATTTTGTCGGTAGCTTCGTTAAAAAAATTGGTTTCGTTAATTTGACGATATTGCAACGCATATTTTTTATCACCAAAAGCAATTGGCCATTCTTCAATTACAGGAAAAGGTTTTTGATTTAGTTCGTAAATTGACGTAAGAACCACAGTTGCTGCGGCTTGACCACAAGCGGCAGGATTAATTTGCGGTTTGTAATGATGGGCTAAACGATAAAAATCGCCCTTAAAACCAGTGCGTTCAAAACGCTCAATTCCTTCTTTGCTGTTCCAATTTATTACCGCAACTTGGTTGCTATATTGGCTTGCCGGATATTCGTTATAGTGAAAACTTAAGCTTTTTTTAATTGTTTGTTCGTCAGCAAAAGCCAAATTTGTTGCAGCGTTTGATGCCAAAAAGGCAACAAGCGCAAAGGTTTTTAAGGTTTTAAGATTCATATTTTTTTTAATGAGATTTAATAAAGAAAAAGGTTGCAAAAAAAGAGCTTTTAAAACTTAAGTGCGATGCAAAATTTTACCACCCACCATTTTTTATTTTTTTTAAAATCTTTTAAAAACATCAATTTTTATGAAAAATTTTCTAGCAACTTTTTGTGTCAGTTTAGTTTTGGCAAATTCAGCTTATGCAACCGGATTTTACGCTGGTGCCGACATTTTGCAGGCTAATTCTAAAAACGTGGCAAAAACCTATTCAACAATTCCTGATTTAAAAAATGACAGCACCAAAAAAGGAAATAATTTAGGTTATGGCGTCAATGCTGGTTTTAGGCTAGATATTCTAAATCTTTTGGCTTCAGCCGAACTATTTTACGACAATCTCGAAACTTCGGCAAAAAACTTTGATTCATCAGCGGTTCAAAACAATCAATTCAACTTAAAAAATCGCTATGGCGCCAAAGCCAGCGCGGGTTTTGCAATTTTTCCAAGAATTACGCCATTTTTAACTTATGGATTTACCAATGTTAATTATTCCAGCAAAGTTTTGTCAGATAATAAG
>CANEUK010000052.1 GCA_947441695.1 Rickettsiales bacterium | reverse complement strand
CTTTGATATATTGCTGAACCAAAATATCAGCTTTTAGGCTGCGAAAAGCGTTAATTACGCTTTCGGCTGCTTTGTTGGTTTCTGCCAAAACCACTCCAACTCCTTTGGTGCCTTCTAAAAGTTTGACCACCAAAGGCGCGCTTTCAACTAGCTTGATTAAATCTTTGGTGTCGTAAGAAGAATTGGCAAAACTGGTCAAGGGTAAATTTAACCCATGTTGCGACAAAATTTGTAATGTGTGTAATTTGTCGCGAGATTTGGTGATAGCGTCGGAACCGTTAAGGCAATTAACTTGCATAACTTCGAACTGGCGCACAATAGTTGAACCGTAGAAGGTCATTGAAGGCTTTAAACGCGGAATTACGTAATCAATTTTTTCTATTTTTTTGTTATCGTCATAAAAAACTTCGCAAGCATTTGGGGCAACTTTTATATAACATTCGCCAACATTAAGAAATTCGATTTCGTGACCGCGATTTTTTGCCGCCTCAAGCAAGCGTTGGTTAGAATAGAGTTTTGGATTTGAAGCCAGAAGTATAATTCTCATAATTTTGTTAAATCTAAGCAGGGTTTGGTTAAGTAGTAGGTTTTAATAATTTCTTTTCTTTTTAGTTTTCCTTGCAGGAAAGATTTTGACGAATCAACCAGCATTTTGGCTTGTTTTATAGCGTCGCGACCCAAAAGCATACGAAAAGCCATAGTATCACGATTGGCAAGAGTTAATTCGATTCTGATTTTGGTTTTGCCAATTCTTAAATCTGAACCAATAACAAATCTTTTTTCTTTTTTGCCACTTGAATCTGAAACCATTCTTCGATCGATTACTCGAGCCACGCAATTGCGAGCAAAGATTTTGTTTTTTTGCAAAGGATGAATTTCAAACCTGACATATTCAATATTTTCAAGATAAAAATTTTCGATATTAAAAGCATGAAGCGACGAGGTTTTTGCGCCCGTGTCAATTTTGCCTTTAATTGCTGGCAAATTTAGACAATCAAGCCCAAACCACTCTTTCCAACCTATAATTTGTTTAGGAATTTTTTTGATCACCGATTTTGTAAAATCAAATTTCTAACAATTTCTAAATCTTCTTTTGTATCTACCGAAAGCGGATGAGCTTCAACAATTTTTACAAAAATTTTCATATCACTTTCAAGAGCGCGAAGCTGTTCAAGACTTTCTTGTTTTTCTAAAGCCGATTGAGGCAAATTAACAAATTTTTCTAAAGCTGATTTTTTGTAAGCGTAAATTCCAATATGATGGTAAAAATTATCTTTATTTTCTTTTGAAAAAGGAATTGAACAACGAGAAAAATAAAGGGCGCGCCCCAAGTTTTTTTCTTTAAATGCAATAGCAATTTTAACCACATTTGGATTAGAAATTTCTGCCACATTTTCAATTTTTGAAGCAACCGTGGCAATATCGCAATCTTGATTTAAAGACGCTTCAAAAGCGGCTCGAATTACTTGCGGCTCAATATTTGGTAAATCGCCTTGCAGATTTAAAATTATATCAAATTCATCACGCGCTAAAGATTTGTAAGCTGCGTAAATACGGTCAGTTCCTGAAGGCAAGTTTGGATTTGTGATAATAAATTTAGCACCGATTTTTTTTGCCTCATCAGCAATTTTTTCACCATCGCAAGCAATTATAACTTCGCCCAAATTGGCTTTTATGGCTTGTTCATAAACTCTTTGAATCATGCTTTTACCGCAAATATCAACCAAAGGTTTGTTTGGCAAACGAGTTGAAGCAAGACGCGCAGGAATTATTATCAAAACCTTTTTTGTCATATTTTTATAAATTTGTTGCATATTTAAGTTTGCCAAATTTAATGCGCCGCTCGCCTTCAAAAGCGACTATTTGTTTTTCTTTAAAAAAACAAATGAGCACGTAGCTCAGTCGGTAGAGCACCTGACTTTTAATTAGGTGGTCGTTGGTTCGATTCCAACCGTGCTCACCAAAAATTCTATAAAAAAGGCCGAAATTTTTAAAGATTTCGGCCTTTTTTGTTGCTAGTTTTTTTAGTCTATTTCTTTTCTTTGGCTCGCGTTACTAAAGACCTTCTTCCGCCAGATTGCTTTTGAAAAATATGCAAAATTTTCTCGGCATCTTCAAAGGGTGCGGCAAAAAACGAGAAAGCGTCAAACATTTTCACATCATCGATTCTTCTTTGTTCAACGCCAGTTTCTCTTTGAATAAAATCAACCAAAGATCTCGGATCAAAATTATCATTGCGACCTTTGGCAATAAATAAACGCGCCGTTCCTTTGCGATCAACATAACCGCGCCCTTGATCGCCAATTGGGCGATGACCCGACATGCCGCGATCGTCGTAGTAAAAATCTTTATTTTTTTTGTAAGCCGAGTCGTTTATTTCGCTATAATTTTTTTGGTTTAGCTCGTCTTTAAAAGCCAGTTTTAACAAGGCTGCCAAAGTGGTTTTTGGATCAGAATTTTCTTGCAAAATTTCTTCAGCAATTTCTTCTAAATCGGCAAAATTTCCAGCGGCAATAATTTCGTTTAACGAAGTTTTTATGCGCTGTTTTTTGCTATCAATTACATCTGCTACATTTGGCACTTTTTGCTTAGTGATTGTAGCATTGGTCATTCTTTGAATGTTGATTAATTTACGATATTCTGACGGCGTAATTAAAGTGATTGCAATTCCAGTTTTGCCAGCGCGTCCAGTTCGACCAATTCTATGAACATAACTTTCGGGATCTTGCGGCAAAGAATAGTTGATTACATGGGTCAAATTATCCACGTCAATGCCTCGCGCCGCAACGTCGGTTGCAACCAAAACTGTGATTTGTTTGTTTTTAAATTTTTGTAAAACTTTTTCTCTTTGACCTTGCGATAAATCTCCGTGAATGGCTTCGGCTCTACATCCGCGATTGGCTAATTTGTGCGAAATTTCGTCGGCATCAAGTTTGGTGCGACAAAAAACTAAGCCATAAAAACTAGCTTCAACGTCAATAATTCTAAACAAAGCTTCAAATTTGTCTGACTGCGGAACTTCAAAATAAATTTGTTGAATATTGGCTTTTCCAATGTTTTCGCTGGCAACCGAAATCACCTCATATTCGTTCATATATTTTTTTGCCAAACTTTCGATGTGATGCGGCATGGTGGCAGAAAATAAAACGGTGCGGCGTTGTTTTGGTGCGGCTTTTAAAATTGCTTCGATGTCGTCAATAAAGCCCATATTAAGCATTTCGTCGGCTTCGTCCAAAACAATGTAAGAAACTTTTGAAATGTCTAAAGTTTTGCGTTCCAAGTGATCTAAAATACGTCCCGGAGTTCCAACTACAATGTCAACGCCACGTTGCAAGCGCGAAATTTGTCTTTCAATTGGTTGCCCGCCATAAACCGCAATTATGCGAGTTTTTTGTTGTTCGGCAAAAGAACTTAATTCTTCGGCAACCTGAATTGCCAATTCGCGGGTTGGCGCCAAAATTATTGCCTGAATTTTTTTAGAATCTGGAACAATATTTTCGATTAAAGGAATGCCAAAAGCGGCGGTTTTTCCGGTTCCGGTTTGAGCTTTGCCAATCAAGTCTTTTTCGTTTTTAAGTAAAAAAGGAATGGTTTTTGCTTGAATTGGAGTTGGCTCTTCAAATCCTTTAGCGTGTAAAGAATTAATCATCATTTCAGACAAACCTAAGTCTCTGAATTTGGTTAAAGTCGACATATTTTTTATTTTAAATTGAACTTGTTTTAGGTAGGAAATCCTGCCCAAAAAACATCTTTTTGAAGCACGATTGGCGCGCACTCTAAGCTTGCAACTTGAGAAGTCAAACTCTGATAAATCTTAAATTCGACTTAATCAAATTTGGGTTTGTTTTGAATTGCTCACGCGGCGAATGAATCGCCTCATCCGCAATGGTGTTTTGGTTTTTTAAAATCGCAAATTATCCATAAATTCGATAAAGCACATGTCTCGAAAGTGCGTGTTCGCTGGGCAATTTGGGATGATTAAAATCGCCATTTTTATCACGCGTCATGCCAATTTTTTGCATCACCGCAATTGATCGCAAATTTTGCGTCGCGGTAAATGACACAATTTCCTTAAAACCAAAATTTTCAAAACCAATTTCAAGTGCCATTTTTGCGGCTTCGGTTGCGTAGCCATTGCCCCAATGTTTGAAAGAAAGTCGCCAGCCAATTTCAACACAAGGCGTAAAATGGCTTTCAAAATTAGGAATGCCCAAACCAACAAAGCCGATTAACTCATTGTTTTTTTTCAGCTCGCAAGCCCATAAACCAAAGCCTTTTTGGGCAATTTGGGCGTTTTCTTTGTTAATAAAATTTTGACATTCTTGGCGGTTTAAAGCTTTGGGCAAAAATTCAATTACTTTTTCATCGTTATTAATTTCAAAAAAAATCTCCACGTCTTCCTCGCGCCAGCTGCGCAAAATTAATCTTTCGGTTTCGATTTTTGTTATTTTTTGCATAAAATTCCAATTGCTTGCGAAATGTTTTTAAATCCATCTGCGGCAATTTTTTTGCTTAATTCTTTTTTGATTTTTTCAACCAGCCCAAAACCTTGATAAATAAAGGCGGAATAAATTTGAACCAAACTAGCGCCGCATTTTATTTTTTCATAAGCGTCGGCCGCCGAACTAACGCCGCCAACGCCAATTAGCGGAATTTTTGCGTTAGTGAATTTATAGAAATTTTTTAGCACTTCGTTAGATTTACTAAAAAGCGGCGCGCCACTTAAACCGCCAGTTTCAACGGCATTTTTACTTTTTAAGTTTAAGTCGCGATCAATGGTGGTGTTTGAAATAATTAGGCCGTCAATTTGGTATTTTAAGGCAGTTTCGGCAATTTTTTCTTGCTCGTTCAAACTCAAGTCTGGCGCAACTTTAAGCAAGATTGGCGTGTTTTTTTGGTATTGAATTTTTAACTGATTTTTTTTGCTAAAAATTTCACTTAAAAACAAATCTAGCTGATTTTGGTTTTGTAAATCGCGCAAATTTTTAGTGTTGGGCGACGAAATATTTAGCGTGATGTAAGACGCATTTTGATAAAATTTTTCAAGCAATAATAAATAGTCTGAAAGCGCATCATCGTTGTCTTTGTTCTTGCCAATATTCACGCCAAAAGGCACTTGAATTTTTGGCAAAATTGTCGCCATATTTTTAGCAAAAACTTCTGCGCCAAAATTATTAAAACCCAATCGATTAATAATTGCCTTATCTTGTTTGAGGCGAAAAATTCTTGGTTTTTGGTTGCCAGCCTGCGCCAGCGGAGTCACGGTTCCGCATTCAACAAAACCAAAACCAAATTTTTCTAAAGTTAAAGCTACTTCGGCATTTTTATCAAAACCAGCCGCCAAACCAATTGGATTAGAAAAATCAACGTTCCATAACTTATTTTGCAAATTTTCGTAATCTTTTTTTAAAGATAAAAGCGTTGCGGTTTTTGGACAAAATTTCAAAAAATTTATGGCCGCTTCGTGAGCAACTTCGGCGTCTAATTTAAAAATTAAATTTCTAAAAATTGGATAAAAACTCATAAATTATTTTTAGCTTTTTTACTTGATAAAAGTAGCAAACTAGAACTTGTGGCGACTATAAGCAAAATTACGTCCGAAGATCTTTTGAGCAAAAAATTGTCAGATAATTTATCTTTTAGGCGGGCTTTTTTTCTTTCGTTTATTTCAATATCAACATAGGTTTTGTTGGGCCATTCATCTTTAAATTTTTTACCTAAATAAAATTTTTTAACCGCAATATGAGCGGCGTGATTTGGCAAAATCATTGGGTTTTTTAAAACATTTTCTTGCCTAAGAGTTTTTTCTTCTTGGGCAATTTTAGATATTTCTGAAATATTTTTGGTTAGCGAAAATATTGCAAAAAAAGCCAAAGCAATAATCAAAAAAACCGCTGGGGCAAAAATTAAAAATCTTCGCAAATCTTTTTTTTTGCTTGGTTGTTTGTCGCTCAAGTTAATTGAATTGTAGTTCGAAACCAAAAACAAAATTACCATCGAATAGATAATCAAAGCCAAAACAATTTCTTTGTAAGAGTTGTAATTTGAAACCGACATGCTGAAAAAAAGCACAATAATCAAATGCGAAATAATCAGCGCGGTTACAATTGTGGTGCGGGTTTTGATAACAAAAATGATTAAAAAATTGATGACGATAAATGCAAACAAAGTTAAAAATTTAGCGTCAAAAATCATAAAAATCAGTCTCGCAATAATTCGTTTATCGAGGTTTTTGAGCGGGTTTTTTCATCAACTTTTTTGACAATTACCGCCGCATAAAGCGAAACATTTT
The DNA here is from genome assembly GCA_947441695.1 of Rickettsiales bacterium. Lineage (GTDB taxonomy): Bacteria > Pseudomonadota > Alphaproteobacteria > Rickettsiales > UBA1997 > UBA2645. The sequence continues at coordinate 2,388 of CANEUK010000052.1, read as the reverse complement.
TGTCGCCCTTATTTGAAGAAATATTGCCCGGAACCACAACCGAATAAGCGGGAACGCGACCATAAAAAATTTCACCGCTTTCTCGATCAATAATTTTCGTTGAAGCACCAATAAAAACTCCCATCGAAATTACCGAACCTTTTTCGATCAAAACGCCTTCGGCAATTTCCGAACGCGCGCCAATAAAACAATCATCTTCAATAATTACGGGGTTTGCTTGCAAAGGCTCTAAAACCCCGCCAATTCCGGCTCCGCCAGAAATGTGGCAATTTTTGCCAATCTGCGCGCAAGAACCAATTGTTGCCCAAGTGTCAATCATGGTTCCTTCGTCGACATAAGCGCCCAAATTTACAAACGAAGGTAACAAAACCACATTTTTGGCAATAAAAGCAGAATGTCTGACAACCGCGCCAGCAACGGCGCGAAACCCAGCTTGACGAAAATCTGCTTCGCTCCAATTAGAAAATTTTAGCGGCACTTTGTCAAAATAAGTTAAGGCGTTTCCGTCAATAACCGCGTGCTTGCTCAAAAAATTATCGTTAAGCTTAAACGACAATAAAATTGCCTTTTTAATCCATTGATTCACTTGCCAAATATCATCAATTTTTTGACAAATTCTAATTTGCCCCGCATCAAGCAAAGCCAATGTTTGATTGACCGCGTCGCGAATTTCGCCTTGCGTGCTTAAATTAATTTCAGCTCTTTTTTCAAAGGCGTTTTCAATGGTTTGTGAAAGATTTTGCGTCATATTTTGAGTGTTATATTTAATCAAATTCAAACTTCGTTTGAGTTTGGGTTTATGATTTGAAAATTTCTTGATTGTTTTCTAACTTATTTGCCAAAGCGCCAGAAACTGTGGTGCTTGGTTTTTGCTGCCTTTGAGCGATTAAATTCGAGATAATTTCTTCACGATTTTGCACTAAATTTTGTGGTTCAATTACCTGAATTTCTTCAAGCAAGTTTGAATATTTATTAAGCGCTTCAACTCCTTTAGCGTTAGATTTATCGTTCAAAACATCCGACATAATTTTATCATTTTCGGGGCTTCCAACTTTAGGATAATCACTTTCGCGCAGGCGTTCAAAAAATGAATTGCGCAAATTTTCCAAACTTTTTTGATCTTCGGCGTTTGTTGCGCCAAAAACTCGGCTACAAACATGAGTTGTTAGATTTTCTACTACCAAAAGTTCGGCTTTTATTTCATTGGTTTTTGGGTTAAATCTTAAGTCAGAAACAAAATCTAAATCATCGCCGGCATGTCCAACATTGCCATTTGGAGTAAGTTTTATCGCCAAGTGATAAAAGTTTTTGCCAGCAACTTCTTCGCCTTTTTCATTTAGTTTTGGCATGTTGGCGCCTTGCTGGTAATTGGTGACGGTGTTTTTAGCTTCGGCATTTTCAAACATTTCTCCGCCCATATAAGCTTTGGCAAATTTTGCCAAATCGCCAACGCTCGATTTAAAGCCTCCAGCGGCGCGGGTGTTTGATTTGGTGTTAAAATTTAGTTCAACCGAATTTTCAAGAATAACCTCGCCAGCTTCATTAAGGCGATCTGCGCTTAAGCAAGAAGGATGCAACGCCGAATCTAAAAAATAGCCGCGCGCCAAGTTTGAATTGGCTTTGTAAAGCTCAACATGATCGCTTTGCGGATGAGTTAAAAACAAGCCATTTGGGGTTAAAACTTTGTCGCGCACCACTTGGTCAAAAGGCTTTTGGGTAATCGCCTCAATAATCATCGCCGCCAAATCAAAACCAAAATTACTATATTTGTGTTTGCCGTGTTCGTCTAAGCCGCGCCTTGGATTGGTGGTGTTTTTTTCGGTGATGTTTGCTATTTCAAAAAGTTCTAAAGGTCGGTCGCCAGTGTTTTTTACAAGCTCAACTCCTTTTTGTTCGTTTCTGCCGCCTAGCCCGTGAGTGTGATTTAGCAAATCGCGCAAAGTTATGTCGGCGTAGTGTTCGTCGGCTTTGATTTTGGTGAACAATTCGGCGCATTGGGTGAATTTATTTTCTAAATCGGGCATGAATTTTGCTAGTTTTGTGTCGATGCCTTCAGGAAAAATTTCTGCGCCAAAGTTTTTATCAGAGTTTTTATTTTTGGTTAAATCTTCGTCCCAAAGTTTTATCAAAGTTGCGGCGGTGAATTGTTTGGTGATGCTGCCAATTCCTGAAATTGTTTGAGAGTTCATTGGTTTGGCTTTGTCGTTAAAGTCGGCAAATCCATTTTCGGTTATTTTTTCTTCGCCGTTGGCGTTTTGCTCATATTGAACTTTGCCAATTACGCGAAAGTTATCTGCAAGTTGTTGAAGAGCTGTAATTTGTTGTTTTGACATGGCTTTTAATTATTTTTTTAAGAATTCCATTCGAGCGAGTCATAAGAATCGCAGT
>CANEUK010000051.1 GCA_947441695.1 Rickettsiales bacterium | reverse complement strand
AGTCACAAAAGTAACATAGGTTGGCTAAAATATTGGCTGATTTTGCGAGAAATTACGGTAAAAACTAAGGGAATTTTTTTGGATTTGAAAAATCTAAAAATTCTCAGTTGCTTGGTGAGGAATTTCTGGGTTTTTCAGAGCTTCCTTAACATCAATAATATCGCCAACCAGCTCATTCATTTCAGTTGCAACCAAACTTATATCTTGAACATATTCGTTAAATTCTTGGCTAAATTCACTGATATTAAAATTGTTGTTGGTTTTGATGGTTTTAAGTTCATCTTTCAACAAATCAGCAAGCCCCAAAATAGAAAGAATTGGGGTTTTTAGCTCGTGAACTATGGCTAAAAGAAATTCGGTCGGTAAAATTTCTTTTCTTTCTAATGAGTGTGAATGTTTCATAAAAGCCATGTGATTTTTGTTAATGGAATCAAAGACTAGTTTATCATGTTTCTTTGAGCGAAATTTAGAGTAATCTAATTTGCTTAATTGTTTTAAAAAAAAGAATTTTGTTTTTCTACAAACAGAATAAAACAAAAGATATTTACTAAAAATAATGTCTTATTTTGGGATTTATAGTCTTACAAAACCAATGTTTTAAAGATTTTAGGGTGCGATTATACTTCCTATTTTTTGAAAAATTATGTTCTAAAAATAAAAATCATCCTCACGTCTTCACTAAAAAATAAAAAATTGAAAAAAGAGATGCGTAGCATAATTGGCGGGATTTTAAGAACCGCAAAAGGAGTTCAAAACCCCGTTGATCGTTTGAGAGGAAAATACGACCTACCAAGTGTTGGTGAATTTTTGACAGTTCATGAAAATGAATTTGCTAGAAGAAGAGATATGAAGGGTAAATTTACCTCTGATCAAAAAACCATAGACATAGCAAGAAGCGTTTTTGGTTCTGGTAATACAGCAAAAAATCTAACTTTTTTTGAAGATAAAATTTTTTCTCAACCACCTCATTCAACTGAAGAGATTAGATCGATTAAGGTTAAAATTTCAGATATTAGAGACTTTCCAAAATACACTAGAGATTTCGAGGCGGAAAAAGATAAAGAAACAATGATATGCGTCGGCGGTCCAGCGGCAGAAGATCAGGTGGTTATGTCAAAAATAATTGCCAGAGTTAGAGATAGGCTTGAAGATGTCATTTATCTCACTCGAGATTACAAAGAATCCAACGTTAATCATTCTGCAAAACAATCTCATGCTAGACACGGAAACGCTTTAAATGCTGATGAAACTTTGACTGGTCACGCACTGTTGCCAATTTTAATTGTAAGGCAGCTTTTAGGCGCAAACTTGGAAGATGTTTTAGACTCTGATTACAAAAAAATTGACGTAAAATTTACCATCGATCCAAAGAAACTGAAAATTTATTTTGGCAATGAATTAAACTGGCTGAAGCAAGAATATAAAAAACGCAACGGACAACTAAACGAGCACGACATTAACCGCATGGAGTCTGTTTTATCGCAAGAAATAATGCGAGTTGTTGAAAAAGAATCTGGCTTAGATATTAGCGGCGGAGTTGAAAGATCGATTAAAAATTCAGCCTCAATTCATGTCACGTTTACCGAGCAAAACAGTAAAGAAGTTGAACACGAAAACGAATCATTTCAAAGAGCTGGAATAAATCCTGAAAAACTAACCCGAGAAGAGATAAATTTTTTCTTCAAAAGCGATGAAATTCAAAGTGCTTGGAAATATCCTGGCGATACTCACATAAAATTCGATGACCATGAAACCAATCGTCAATTTGCACAAAGCCAAGGTGCAACTTGGTTAGAAGGTCAAGAAGTAAATAGAATAATGCTTGCCAAAAACAAAGATGGCAACGCCCGTATAGCTGGAGTGATGACAAAAGATGATAAATATTTTTATGCCGACAAGCTCCATTTTACTGGTGGCTACAAAGTAGATTATGAGTTTGACAGAGATGCGCCAACTAGGTTTTTGAGCGGTTCAAGATTAAGAAATTTAGTTAATAAAGTTGAGGATAGTTTTGGCTTACAAAAGCCGCTCAATAACGATATTACAACAGCTACTGGTGTTTCAATAAATGCCGTTTTCAAAAAAACCGACAGAATAAAAAGAATCATCGAAAAATATGGCTCAACTGGCGAAATCGCTATCACCAATAGCCATTGGACAATGATTGCCCAAAATGACAATCATGTTGTGGTTCGCATCACTGGCGGTGGTAATACGGGCTCGGAAGAATATAACCCAACTTATTTTTTGAACACTATTGCCAACACTAGAAGAATTTTTGGCGATGACTTAATCGGTATTCTTTCAACTTATGGCTGCCCGCGAGCAGTTAATGCAAAAAACTCAACAGAGTTTGCCAAAATTGCCGAAGGCGGAATTATTAGTTATGGAAAAGGTGGAACGGGAAACACCAAAAGACATGCCGAAGCAGCGATGGGCTTAATGATGTTAGGATTTGAAAAAGAAGTTGTAGATTATTTTAACAAATTTCAAGGTCGCCAAGATCAGCCTTTAGGAGACGAGCTTAAAGAAATCTATCATCATGTTAAAGATGCAGAATTTTTGCATAATAATGTTCAAAAAACTAATCGTCGCATGGGTTATGATAAATCACTTTCAGCTGAAGAAATGGTTGCGGTTGGATTGGTGCTTGCGGCGTCATCTTACGCGCTTTACAAAAGCATGCAAAAAAGTAGCATCGAAGAGCAAAAACAAGATCAACAAAAAGCTTCAAGTATTTTTAAAGTGACCAGCTCGTATAATTTAGCTAACGAAGAAAGCGCGCAAAAGCAAAAAGAAAAATCGCGATAACAAGAATCTAAAAAATTAAACAAACCCAATGAAATACGACCTCAAAGATATCATAACTTTTACTACCATCGCCAAACTAAAAAGTTTTACCAAAGCTTCCGAAGCTCTCAATATTTCAAAAGGTGTCGTAACAACCCGCATAAATGACTTAGAAGAAGCCCTTGGAATGGCACTTTTAGCGCGCACAACCAGAGAAGTAAATTTAACCACAGACGGACAAAATTTTCTCAATCACTGCAACGCAATTTTACAAAAAGTTGAAAATTTAGATGATTTTCTTGATGGCTACAAGGGCATTAACGGCAAACTAAGAATTATTCTGCCACCTTATTTTAGCCGCTATCACATAGTTATGCACCTAGAAGAATTTTTGCAAAAATATCCCAACCTAAAACTTGATATAACTCTCACCGAAAACCCAATAAATATCATCGAAGAAGGCTATGATTTGCAAATCAGAATTCAAATTCCTCAAGAAGAAAATTTGCAAGTGTCAGAGTTAATGACTAACAGAAAAATTGTCTGCGCCTCTTCAGCTTATATCGAAAAACATGGAAATCCAAAAACCCCAAATGATTTATTTAATCACAACTGTCTAGTTTTTGGTGAAAATTCGGTGTGGAAATTCAAACAAAAAACCACCCAAAAATTTATCAATATTAACGATTTAGTCGGAAACATTAAGTGCAATAATGGTGAAATTATCAAAGAGTTAGCTCTTGCTGGAGTTGGAATTACTCTAAAATCAGCCTGCGACGTTGAAAGTGAAATCAAAGAAAAAAAACTAATCGTTCTTTTGCAAGATTACGAAGTGATAAATGAAACCCAATTTTATGCCGTTTATCCTTCTGGCAGAAGCCTCTCTCCAAAAATTAAGGCTTTTGTTGATTTCTTTCAGCAAAAGTTACTTTCTAAAAAAATATAAATGGAGTTTTGATTTATTTCAAAAAAACCCAAAGCGGGCTTTAGAACTTCTTAACTTCCATGGCTTCTTTTATTTTGCCAATTGCTGCAAAAGTTGAGTTTGAGTCGCTAAAAATTTCATTTGCTACTTTTACCACGTCGCTCTTTTTTACTGCATGAATTTTTTGTAAAAATTCTTCGTCCAAAATAAGTCGATTATGCGTCAAAATTTCGCCTCCCAACCTTTGCATTCTACCAGAAGTGCTTTCTTTTGCCATCAATAAACTAGCTTCAAATTGCGTTCTAACTCTGTCTAATTCTTTGTCAGAAATTTTTTCGCAGATTTTTTTAATTTCTTCTTTGGTAGAAAAAATTAATTCGCTGGTTTTTTCGGGCGTGGTGCCGCCATAAATTCCAAACAATCCCGAATCTTTGTGAGCGTAATTAAAGGCATAAATCGAATAGGCTAAACCACGATTTTCACGAACTTCTTGAAATAGCCTCGAAGACATTCCGCCGCCTAAAATCATCGCCAAAATTTGTGAAGCGTGATAATTTTTATGCAACACGCCAAAACCCTTAAAACCCATCACCAAATTGATTTGTTCTAACTTTTTTTCTTTACGAAAATCGCCTCCTAAATAGTTTGCCAACTCAACTTCTTTAATTTTATTGCTTGAAAGTTGGTTAAAATATTTTTTTGACCATTTTACCAAGTCACTTTGTTTAATATTTCCAGCCGCAACCACTACCATATTTTGGTAGTTGTATTGGCTAGAAATATAGTCAACAAAATGCTCGCGACCAAATTTTTTAATATTTTTTGTCGAACCCAAAATCGATCTTCCTAAGGCTTGTTTTGGATAGGCGGTTTCTTGAAAATAATCAAAAATAATGTCGTCTGGCGTGTCGTTGGTCATCGCAATTTCTTGTAAAATCACCCCGCGCTCTTTTTCTAGTTCAACTTTGTCAAAAGTTGAGTTTTGTAAAATATCCGACAAAAACTCCACGGCAAATTCGGCATGTTGCTTCAAAACCTTGGCGTAATAAACGGTTTTTTCTTTAGAAGTGTAAGCGTTAATATGACCGCCAATTCCTTCAAATTCTTCAGCAATTTGGCGCGCCGTTCTTTTTGCGGTTCCTTTGAAAGCCATATGCTCAAGAAAATGTGAAATTCCGTTGATTTTTAGTGTTTCGTTGCGGCTTCCGGTATTTACAAAAACGCCAACCGAAACGGTTTCAACGTCTTTCATTTCGTCAGCGGCAACACGCAAGCCATTTGGCAAAGTGGTTATTTCAGATTTGGGCATTTGGATAAAGAATTTGATAATGTTTTTGACTAATTGAGGAATTTTTTTTGAGAAATTTTAGCAAAGATTTTGCATTTTATTGCCAAAATAACGGGTTTATTTTTTTTGATTAGAGAGATTTTTTATAAAACTTTCATCGTTTAAAATATCTTCAACTATTTCCTTCAAAATTGCGTTAATAGTTTTGCTATCGGTCGATTCTAAAGGCATGATAAAATGTTTTCTTTTTAGAGAAAGATCAAAATTTTTCGTAAATTTTTCATTATTTTTGTAATTTTTGACCACAATTTTTATATTACCGCTGGCGTTTGAAGTACTAATAAAAAATTGTCGCTTAGCCTTGTAAGACAAAGATTCGACATGAATTTCTACCAGTTTGTCTTTACCAATTTTAAATCCTTTTTTTAGTAAATTTTCTCTGATTTTGCTTTGCAAAAGTTCGGGTAAATTCTGCTCGATTACAATTTTAACTTTTTCATCACCGATTTTTTTGATACCAACAAATTCTTTTTCTAACCTTTCGTCAAAAGCCACAACTTGTATTCCTAAGCCATTTCCTGCGTTTGATTTTTCGTCATCAAAAGAAAGATCGAGGTTCACTTTTTGAGTTGGATAAGAACAAGAAAAAAAGGCTAAAAGAGATGCAATTATTAATATTTTTTTCATTTGGATTTGTTTTTTATTTTTAGTGACAATTTTTTAATCAGATTAGTTCTAATTTAGTGCTTTGGATATCTTTTGGATTAAATTTTGTTATTTTTTTCAATAGGTTTTAGCAGTTCTCGAGACTCGTAAGAATCTGGCAAGATAAAATTACTACCACAATAATTGCAAAGCTTTTTGCGATTTCCCAATTTGCGCCACAAAGTGTAAAAAAATCCTGGAATTACCAAAGTAATCCACAAAAATAACTCAATAAAGCGGCTGCCGCGCAGATCTTTTTTGACTTCAAAAGTTGCTTTGCAAACGCCGCAGATTAACCGATCAATTTGGCTCATATATACTAAATTAAATTCAAACTTCGTTGAAATTTGGTAAATTTTGAATTGCTTCGGCGCGCAAGTAAATTCGACTCGATAAAAGAAGTTGAACTCGCAAAAAATATTTTTGCCGCAATTTTGCAACTAAAAATAATCGCTTTTCAAAAAATACAATCCGTGCGCTGGAGCATTTGGGCCAGATTTAGTGCGATCTTTTGCTAATAAAATTTCTTTTAAATCTTTGGCGTTAATTTTTTGACGTCCAACCAAGGCCAAAGTTCCTACAATGTTGCGCACCATGTGATGCAAAAAAGATTTGGCACTTATTTCGATTAAAATTTCTTCTTTTTTTGGAGTAAAAATTTCAATTTTTTCAATAGTTCTAATTGCTGATTTTGCTTGGCAATCAGAATCGCGAAAAGATGAAAAATCATGTTCGCCAATCAAAAACTCTGCGGCTTGCTTCATTGCCGCAACATCAAGTTTTTTAGAAACGTGCCAAGCTTGATTTTTTTGCAAAACCAGCGGCGCGCTTCGATTAACAATAACATAGCGATAATGCCGCATTTTTGAGCTAAAACGAGCGTGAAAGTTTTCGTCGACGATTTCGCAACTTAAAACCGCAACATTTTCGCTGCGTAAAAAATTATTTAACGCCATTACAACTTGATGTGGCGTAAATTTTTTTACCAAATCAAAGTGAACAACATGTTCTAAAGCATGAACGCCAGCGTCAGTTCTGCCGCAAGCAAAAATTTTGGCTTGCTCTTGCGAAAGTTCAAAAATTGCCTTTTGCAAAACTTCTTCAACCGATTTTTGAACTATTTCAAGCTGCTTTTGAAAGCCGCAATAGTTTTTGCCGTCATATTCAATGGTTAATTTATACCTAATCAAATTCGACTTATTGTCGAATTTGGGTGATCTTGAATTGCTCGCCGAATTAATGGGCGAATTCGCAACAGATTTTTGATTTTTATGAAAGTCGAGATCTTGAATCAGATTTGGTATATAGAGCATTTTTTTAGGTTTATTTTTCACTTCTAGCCAAATGCCAATAGTAATTTTTTTGGTCGTTTGAATTATTGACGTAGCCATTTTCTTCGTTGGCAAAATACTCAAAAAGCCTTGATAATCCTTGCTTTGCGGCGTTAATTAAAATTTGAATTTCTTGATTATTTTTGCAAATTTTTACGATTTTGCTGGCCGAAGACGAAGATAATTTCCAATAATTAAGCGAGCAGATTTTTTCTTCGGACGAAAAATCTTCAATCAACGCCAAAGCCGCCAAAGTTAATTGACAATCAATTCCGGTTTCTACGTCTTTTTTGGAAGAAATTTGACCAGTTTTGTAATCAAAAATTTCTACAAAGCCTTGTTTATCAACAATTGCGCGATCAATTTTTCCGCTAAGTAAAACTTCGCCAATCTTTAATTTTGCTGGAATTTCTACGTAATTTTTAAACCCCAAAAACTGCTCATTTTCTTTTACAAATTCGCTAAAAATATTCTCAAATTTTGGTAACCAAATCATTTTGGCTTCGTGGCTTAAAAAATATTTTTCAAATATTTTTTCAAAATCTCTGTTTTCAGAATTTTTGATAAATTCTTCTAAGGCCTTATGAACAAAGCTTCCAAACTCTTTGGCGGAACTTTCAAAGTCGATTTTTTCAAGCTCTTTTAGTTGTAAAATTTTTTTGGCGTAAATGGCGTAAGGATTTTTGATTAGGCTAGAAATTTCGGTGAATGAAATTTTTTTTAAACGAAACTCAATTTTTGGCTTTGGGTTCAAAGATTCTTTTATTTTGGGCGTGGGCGAGTTTTTATTTTTTAAAATTGTTAAGTATTTCTCGCCAAAATCTAAAGAAACTCCAATTTTTTGGCACAAGGTTTTAAATTTTAATAAAAATGGCGATTCAATTAAAATCACGCCATTTCGGTTTTTGTGCCTAGTTAAAACAACCGAATTGCTGGATAAATAATTGCAAAAATCAAAGGCATTTTGTCCAATTTTTTTAGCACTTCGATCAATTCCTAAATCTTTTTTTATTTTTTTGCCCAACCAATTTTCCGATTCAATTTCGGGAAAATCTCCTTCGTTTAAAGAAGAAATAATCACCAAATCATAATTGAGCAAACGCGCTTCTACGCTGGACAAAATCTGGATTGGTGCGTTAGAAATAGATTTTTCAAAATAGCTAATTTGCGACAATAAAGTTTTAAAAGTTGTGAGGATATTTTTTGGATTAAGTGTAATTTGGCTTTGTGATTTTATTTTTTCAAAAAATTCAAAAAGCTCAATTTGAGCTGGCTCGTTTTCTAGCAATTCTTGCCAAGTTTTTTGAGTTAGTTTTTCAATCGTTTCAATTAAATTTGAGGTTAATTTGGCTAGGTTATTTATTTTTGAAAAAGACAAAATATCGCCACAAACATCAGAGAAAAAAATTTGTAAATTGCTTTGATTTAGTTGCTCTAATTTTTTTTCAATTCCTTTCAAGTCAAAGCTGGTGCGATCTTGGCGCAAAACTTTAATTTCAAATTCAGCTAAAATTTTAGTATTTTTACAATGTCTACAAAGCGGGTGTTTAAGCAACGCCAAAAGATTGTGCGAATTAAAATCGCTTTGAATCAACTCTAAAATAAGCAACAAAAAATTTACTAATTTTGAGTTAAAAATACTTAAATTTCGCGTGTCATTAAAAGGCAAATTAAAACTCT
>CANEUK010000050.1 GCA_947441695.1 Rickettsiales bacterium | reverse complement strand
ACTGCGTGGGTTTTGAGCGTTGTCCAAACAATCGCTTAAAATATTTAAATGATGCATGCGAACCAAAATTGGTAAGGTTTCGTCAATTTTTCCTTTAACTAGCGCAATATGTTCAACATTGTCGATTTTGCTGCGATAAATTATGGCATCAAATTCGCCGCCGATTTTGCTGATAAATTTTTGCCGCAAAACAACTTCAACCAACTTTTCGTTTTTGCGTCGATATTCAATTAAATCGGCAATTGTGGCAATTTTTAATTGGTGTTGTTGGGCAAATTTTATCAAGTCGGGCAGGCGCGCCATTGAACCGTCGTCATTCATGATTTCGCAAATTACGCCAGACGGATTTAAGTTTGCCAAACGAGCAATATCAACCGCCGCCTCGGTGTGACCGGCGCGCACTAAAACTCCGCCATTTTCAGCTTTGAGCGGAAAAATATGTCCGGGAGTTACGATATCTTCTTTGTTTTTGAATGGATTAATAGCGTCTTGAATTGTTTTAGCGCGATCAAAAGCAGAAATTCCAGTTGAAATTCCGTTTTTAGCTTCAATTGAAACCGTGAAAGCGGTTTTGTTGCGCGATTGGTTGTTTAAAGACATTGAAGGCAAATCGAGTTCGCGCACGCGGTTTTGAGTAAGTGCCAAACAAATTAAACCGCGACCAAATTTTGCCATGAAATTAATTTTTTTGTCGTCGCACATTTCAGCCATAACCACCAAATCGCCCTCGTTTTCGCGGTTTTCGTCATCAACTAAAATAAAAATTTTGCCTTGTTTGGCTTCTTCGATAATTTCAGAAATTGAGGCTAGTTTTTGGTTGAGCATTTTACTTGAATTGTTTTGTTAGTTTTGAATTTTAGAAATTGCGGGGTTTAAATTTGATTCAACATAACGCGCTATTGCATCGATTTCTAAATTTAGCTCGTCACCAATTTTGGCGGTTTTAAAAACGGTGTTTTCAAACGTGTGCCAAATTATGTTAATTTCAAAATAATTTTCCTTCACTTTATTAACCGTTAGCGAGGTTCCATTTAAGGTTATCGAGCCTTTTGGCGTGATAAATTTCATCAGATTTTTTGGTGCCAAAAAAGCAAATTGATGTGAATCTTTAATTCGTTTAATTGCTTTGATTTTGCAAGTTGCGTCAACATGACCCAAAACCATGTGGCCGCCAAGTTCATCGCCAACTCGCAAAGCAAATTCTAGGTTAACAAATTGACCAATTTGCCAGTTTGATAAAGTGGTTTTGGCGCAAGTTTCTTTTGAAGCTTGAAACGAAAGAACAAAGTTTGTGCCAACGGATTTTTTTTCAATTAAAGTAAGGCAAATTCCGTTGCAGGCAATTGAACATCCAATTTCGAGTTTACGCTTGATTTGGTCTTTTGCCAAAAAGATTTTTAAGGTGAGATCTTTTTTGTTATTTTGGTTTATAGATTCAATAGTACCAAGGTTAGTGATGATTCCTGTGAACATGAAATGAGTTTTTAAGCAATGCTAAATTTTTTAATTTCTTTTTTGATTTTATTGATGGAGTTTTCTTCGATTTGGCGAATTCGCTCGCGCGATACTTGGTAAATTTGACTTAATTCTTCTAGGGTTAGCGGATTTTCTGAAATTTGACGTTTAGTTAAAATGTCTTGTTCCCTTTCGTTTAAACAAGAAAAAGCCTTTTTAAAAATTTCTTGTTGTTGCGACTTTTCTTGGTTTTGAATGGCAATTTCTTCTTGGTTTGGATCGTTTGAAGCCATTAAGTCAACAATTTCTCTGCTATCATCTTCGTCGTTTACTAAGTTATTTAACGAAGTGTCAGATTGCGAAAGACGAGAGTTCATCTCGATAACTTCTTTTTGCGAAACATTTAGTTCATTGGCAATTTGAGTCACATGTTCCGACAACATTTCTTTGTCGGCAGAAGCGCCAAGCTTTTTTTTGATTTTATGCAAGTTAAAAAACAGCTTTTTTTGCGCCACGGTGGTTCCAATTTTTACCAAAGACCAAGAACGTAATATGTAATCTTGCATATAAGCTCTAATCCACCACATGGCGTATGTAGCAAAGCGAAAGCCTTTTTGTGGATCGAACTTTTTTACTGCTTGCATTAAACCCAAATTTCCTTCTGAAACTAAGTCAATTATGGGCAAACCGTAGTTTTTGAATTTGCGTGCCATTTTAACTACAAGGCGTAAGTGGCTTTGGATAAGGATTTTTGCGGCTTCTTTGTCACCAGTTTTGGCGAATCTGACGCCATATTCAAATTCTTCGTCAGGGGTTAAGAGGGGAAATTTTTGGATTTGTTGTAGATAATATAAAAAACCGTGTTCGTTAGACTTTGCTAGGTCGGTTTTTTTGTTGGATTTTGTTAAATTAAAAGAAAGCGAGGGTGCAAACATGATTCCTCCATTTTTTGTTTAATTCTAAGTGGTTTTTTTTAAGTGAATTTAATGCGGGAAAATAAACGCCAAACACATTTAATTTTTTAAGTTTCTAAATCAAGAGCGTTTAAGCTCCGGTGACAGAAATTTTATATTTTTTAGAAAGATAACTCATTACGTCTTTGCGTTCTTGTAGGTTTAAAGGGCGATTATAAACAATTACTTCCGAAATTAGACCAACAAAATCTGTTCCGTTTGAAGTACCTCCCTGTCCGCCAATAGTGGCTCCAGTCATTTGGTTTAAATCAAGGTTTGGAGAACCTATCGCGGTTATAGCATTATTTAAAAAAACCTTTGAAGAAGATCCGTTGAAATAAGTTGCCATAATATAGTCAGAACTTTTAATCGTTGTTGATATTATCGCATTACTTAGACCCCCAGAAATCAGGTGAACAGACGAATTTTTTATGCCAATAGAAGCACGATTTCCACTTTTTAAGTAATCATAGTAGTTATCGTAAATATACAAATAAGAGGTGCTAAAACTAAATGGGCGAAAAACTAGAAATATCGTGGATTGCTGCGAAGAACCTTGGTAAAAACTGCTTAATGAAAACTTGTCTGAACCCTTAAAATTTAGGCTTGGAATTTTGTTAATTCCATCGGGTTCATAGACAACGTTTGTGCTAGCAGCTTTGACTAAGATATTTTTTTTGCCAGCTTCTTCTGTGGTTAAATTTGATGCGGGCGAAATGTCATACCATCTAGTTACTTGTTTTGAATCAAAAGCTTCGTCTTCTTTTAAAGAGTCTTTGAGCGAGGTTTCCCACCAAGCCATAAGACCGTTTATTTCTGGAACTATTGATTTTGCAGTAAAAGAACGAGCATTGGCAATTCGCGCCGTTTTTACAAGATTCATGCCTTTAGAAACGCCAACTATTAATACCGAGGCAATGATTGCAACAATCGAAAGCTCAATAAGCGTGAATGCTTTTTTCATTTAAAACCAAGTAGTTACCGGAGTTTTTGCCGCTTTGACATCGTCTAATCTTTTTCTTGGTGTTGAAAGTGGATAATTATGAAATTTATCGCCGCGATCTTCTTCAATTTCTTTGGCAATAAAAATCATGGTTTCAACAAAATCATCGATTGTTTTTTTATTTTCGGTTTCGGTTGGTTCAATTAACATTGCGCCAGCAACCACAATCGGAAAAAACACCGTCATTGGATGAATTCCATATTCTACCAAAGCTTTGGCAATGTCGAACGTTCCAAGTCCTTTTGTTTTTTGTAATTTATCAGTGAGTAAACATTCGTGCATACAATTTCCAGGAAACGGCACGTGATAATATTTTTTAAGTTTTGCCAAAATGTAGTTAGCACTCAAAACTGAATCTTCGGCAACTTTTTGTAAGCCATCAGATCCGTGCGAAAGCATATAAGTCAAGGCGCGAACATGCATTCCAAACTGACCATGAAAGCCTTTAATTTTGCCGCAAGTATTTTGTGGAGATACTAATTTGTAGCTTTCATTTTCTTTGATAACGTGCGGAGTTGGTAAAAATTCTGCTAGTTCTGCGCGAACAGCAATTGGGCCAGAACCAGGTCCGCCGCCGCCATGTGGAGTTGAAAAGGTTTTGTGTAAATTAAAATGCATTACGTCAACACCAACGTCTGCTGGACGAACTTTTCCTACAATGGCGTTGTAATTGGCTCCGTCGCAATAAAAATAAGCACCAACCGAATGAATTAAGTCTGCGATTTCTTTGATATTTTTTTCAAATTTACCGCAAGTATTTGGATTGGTAATCATTGTGCCAGCAATTGATTTTCCGTGTTCGGCGATAAGTTTTTTGAATAAATTTAAATCAATCAACCCCTCTGAATCGGAAGGAATTACTTTGATTTGAAATCCGCAAATTGCTGCGGTGGCAGGATTGGTGCCGTGGGCTGAATCAGGAATTAAGACAATTTTTCTTGTGGCGAGTTCGCCATTTTTTTCATGAGCTTTGCGAATTACCAACATTCCAGCAAGTTCACCTTGCGCGCCAGCAGCCGGAGCTAGAGAAACCGCTCCAAGACCAGTTAAAGTAGCGAGCCAGTTTTGCAAATTAAACATCAATTCAAGCGCGCCTTGAGTTGTTGATTCGTCTTGAAGTGGATGAATATCGGCAAATCCAGTTAAGCGCGCCATTTTTTCATTCAAGCGCGGATTATGTTTCATGGTGCATGAACCAAGCGGATAAAATCCCGCATCAATTGAATAATTTTGGTTTGATAAACGAACAAAATGACGAATTACTTGCGGCTCGTTTACTTGCGGCAAGCCAATTTCGGTGCGGTTTTTTTGCCCAGTGCGTAAAGCAAAATTTTCGATTTCTGGCAAATCAACACCACAAGCACCTTCGCGAGATTGGTTGATAAGAAGTTCAGTTTCATGGCGCAGTCCGCCAATTTCTTGAGGAATAAATGTCATGTGAAAATCAGGTTTTGGTTATTTTAAATTATTTTTTTAAATCCTAAGTGAGTTGCTTGAAATCCAAGTTTTTCGTAAAATCTGTGAGCATCGCTGCGCTCTTTGTCCGTAGTAAATTGAGCAATTTTGCAGCCGCGTTTTTTGGCTTCAGAAATTGCAAAATTCATCATCGCTTCGCCAATTTTTTGGTTGCGAAAATCTTTGTGAACGCGAATCGCTTCAATTGTTAATCTTTTAGAACCTTGACGCACTAGGTTTGGCGTGAAAGTCATTTGCATTGTAGCAACTACCGATTTTTCCTTGGTGTCAACCACCAGCAAAAAGTTTTCGGAACTTTGGTTAATTTCTTCAAAAGCTTTGACATAAAAATCTGGCAAAGGATTTAAAAATTCTTCGCGCGATTTTCCCAAAAAATCATCCACTAACATTTCGATAATTTGCGGTAAATCTGCTAATTGAGCTTTTCTAAAAATCAGATTTGTTTTTGACATTTTTTTGATCTTGGTCTTTTGAAAAACGAGTTTAGTTCAAAATTTCGTTCAAAGCCAAAGCAAGATTTTTGATATCTTCTTGGCTGGTTAATTCGCTAACCGCTAAAATCATTTTATTTTCTTGCGCAAAGCCGCCAACAATGTTTTTGGCGAGTAATTTTTTATTAACTTCTGCGGCATTTTTTGTAAGTTCAACCGTAAATTCATTGAAAAAATTTTGGTTCAAAATTTTGACGCCTTTAACTTTTTGTAATTCATCGGCCAAATCACAAGCATTTTTGTGATTGATTAGAGCCAGTTTTTTAAAACCAATTTCGCCAAGTAAAGACGCGTGAATTGTGAAAGCCGTAGCACACAAGCCTTGATTTGAACAAATGTTAGAAGTGGCTTTTTCGCGTCGAATATGTTGTTCGCGAGCGTTGAGCGTTAAAACATAGCCCAATTTTCCATCGGCGTCAGTGGTGGATCCGCAAATTCTTCCGGGAATTTGACGCACAAATTCTTTTTTGCAGGCAAAAAATCCTAAAAGCGGGCCGCCAAAATTTAGCCCAACGCCCAAAGAAGAAGCCTCTCCAACACAAATATCTGCTTGTTTTGGCGCATCTAAAAGTCCAAGTGATAAAATTTCGTTAGTTGCTACAATCATTAAGGCACCAGCGGCGTCGCATTTTTTTCGCACTTCGTCAAGATTAGTGATTTCGCCCCCAAAATCTGGATATTGCACAACCAATGCGGCGCAGGATTCGTCAATTTCGCTAACAAATTTTGCCTCGTTTAGGTCGAGATAGGTTTTGGTAACTGCTAAATAATCGGGATGAACATTGCCTAAAACGGCAATTTTTTTGCGATCAGATTTTATTCTCATTGCCATCAAACAAGCTTCGGCTAAAGAAGTTGCGCCATCGTAAAGTGAAGCGTTGGCAACTTGCATACCAGTTAAAAGCGCAATGATGCTTTGAAATTGAAAGATTACCGCCAAAGTTCCTTGTGAAATTTCTGGCTGATAAGGAGTATAAGAAGTTAAAAATTCAGAACGCTGAATTATGTGATCAACCGCAGATGGAATGTGATGTTTGTAGCAACCAGCGCCCAAAAAGAATGCCCCATCTGATGCTGCCCGATTTTTATTGGCAAAAGATTTTAAAGCTTTTTCTACCTCAATTTCACCTTGATGAGAAGGCAAATTTTCAATTGGTTTTTTAAGAAGAAATTCGCTTGGAACTGCATCGTAGAGTTGGTCGATATTTTCAACGCCAATTTCTTTCAACATTTGTTGCCGATCGTTCTTGGTCAAAGCTAGATAGCGCATTTATTTTGGAGATTTTTAGTTAGAAAAAATGAAAGGGGCGGCAAGTTATGAAGGTAATAAAAAAAGTCAAACTTTGCTTTTACATATATCAAAAATTGACTAAATCAGTTGCTAAAATTTTTTTATCATAAAGCGCGCGACCAATAATTGCGCCTTTTACGCCATATTTTTCAAGAGATTTTATTTTTAAAACATCTTGTAAATCCGAAATTCCGCCCGAAGCGATTATTGGAATTTTTAAATTTTTTGCCAAATTTTTTGTGCCTTCAAAATCAACTCCGCTTAAGGTTCCGTCGCGAGAAATATCTGTGTAAATTATTGCTTCAACTCCGCAATCTTCAAATTTTTTAGCCAAAGTTAAAGTAGAAATTTCTAGGGTTTCAACCCATCCTTCAGTTGCAACAAAGCCATTTTTAGCGTCAATTCCAACCACAATTTTATTTGGAAATTTTTTACAAGCTTCCATAACTAATTTAGGATTTTTTGCCGCAATTGTTCCAAGAATTACCCTAGAAACTCCAAGCTCTAGCCATTTTTCTATTGCGGAAATCGATCTAATTCCTCCGCCAAGTTGAGTAGGAATTTTAATGTTTTTTAAAATATTTTTTACCGATTCTTCGTTCTTTGAGAATCCAGCGATAGCACCATCTAAATCAACAATATGCAAAAACTTAAAACCTAAATTTTCAAATTCTTGAGCTTGAGCTTGAGGGTTATTGTTAAAAATTGTTGCTTGATTCATGTTGCCTTTCAAAAGGCGAACACAATTGCCGTTTTTAAGGTCGATAGCAGGAAAAATTATCATTGAATTTAAAAAAATAAAAATAGTGAGTTGGACAGGTTCTTAGAAAATTTTTTTTTAAATTCTTATTTTTTAAATTGCTTAGAAATGTTAAAACTTTTTTTAAAAATTTACCCAGCTTTTTTGCCAATTTTGATTTATATTTTTTGGGTTTATGTGATTAAGGGCTTGATTTTAAAAAGATTGTTAAAGAAAGAAAAAACAATCGAAGGCGAAAAAATTGTTGGTCAAAAAGCTACCAAAGAAAACTGCGCTGACTCAAAAATCGGTAATTTTTCGCTACAAAATCGATACTTTGTCGCTGTTCTTTACATGAGTTTGATTTTGGCAATTTTAACCTTAGTTTCTTTAGCTTTTTTTTAAAAATTTGGGGTTGCATTTTTTTATTAGATTCTTAAAAAAACATGCCTTCGTTTCAAGTTCTTTGTAGGCGAATTTTATCATCAATATTTATTTCACAAACAGCAAAGCTTTGGTGTTAGTTTTAAGACTTTTTTAGTTTTGAATCTGATTTTTTGCTGCTTGGTAAATTAACCAAAATTTCATCTTTTATGTCAAAAACAAACATACCTCAATTTACTATCCGCCAACTGCTCGAAGCTGGCGTTCACTTTGGTCACAAAACCATGCGCCGTAATCCAAAAATGGCAAAATATATCCATACTAATCGCAATGGAATTAGTATAATCGATCTCAATAAAACCGCCCATCTTCTACAAAATTCTTTAAAAACTGTCAAAGAAGTTGCCAAAAACAATGGCAGAATTTTATTCGTTGCAACCAAAAAACAAGCTATTGAGCCAGTTGCCGAAGCAGCAAAAAGATGTGGTCAATATTATGTGAACTTTAGATGGTTAGGCGGAATGCTCACAAACTGGAAAACAGTTTCTCAATCAATCAAAACCCTAAAAAAAATTGAAGTTCAATTAGCTGACAAAGATTCTGATCTCAAAAAGAAAGAAAAGCTGGTTTTAGAAAGACATAAACAAAAACTCGAACAAGCTTTTGGTGGAATAAAAAATATGGGAGGCTACCCAGATTTAGTTTTTGTTATAGATACTTTTAAAGAATCTTTGGCAATAGCCGAGGCTAAAAAATTAAAAATTCCACTAATGGCAATTCTGGATAGTAATTGCAACCCAGATGGAGTAACTTTTCCAATTCCTGGAAACGACGATTCTGCAAAATCTATCAAGCTTTACTGCCGCTTAATTTCTGATGCTGCAATTGCTGGAGCAAGAGAACATATGGCATTTGCTGGTATTGATATGACCAAATT
>CANEUK010000049.1 GCA_947441695.1 Rickettsiales bacterium | reverse complement strand
GAATTTTTAGAAATTGTCAAAAAAAACCAAATTCAAAATTTAGTTTTTGTTGGCGGCGTGACCAAGCCAAATTTTTTACAACTCAAAACAGGCAAAAAAGGCGCAGTTTTGTTGGCAAAAATTTTAGCCAATAAAATTTTGGGTGATGATGCGGTTTTAAGAACGGTGATTAATTTTTTTGAAAAAGAGGGTTTGAGAATTATTCCAATTGATCAAATTTTGGATTGCGTAATATCAAAAAAATCAACCCCAACCCTTTTGCAACCTAGTTCTCAAAGCCTTGAAGACATTTCTTTGGGCGTGAAAGCGATCAAAAGTTTTTCTAATTTTGACGTTGGACAATCTTTGATAATTGCCCAAAAACAGATTATCGCTGTTGAAGCGCTTGAAGGCACCGACGCAATGATTGCAAGATGTCGAGATTTAAATTTTGACTATAAAAAAAGCGCGGTTTTGGTAAAAATGAAAAAATCTAAACAAAGCAAAAAAGCTGATTTGCCCGTAATTGGCGTAGCTACAATTGAAAATTGCTTTGATGCCGGAATTTGCGGAATTGCCATTCAAGCTAATTCAACGCTGGTTTTGCAAAAAGACGAGGTGATAAAAAAAGCTGATAAGTTGGGGCTTTTTTTGACGGTGATTTAATGATAATTGCCATGATTTTTTTATTTTTATCGGGTTTTTATTTTGGCTCATTTGCAAATTTATTCGCACCTAAAATTAATTAAAAAACTGCCGCGCGAAGTAAAAATTTTATTTAAAATTTTTGATTCACAAATTCGCTTGGTTGGTGGCTGCGTGCGTGATTTATTGATGAATAAAAAAGTGAACGATTTTGATTTTGCTTGTAAATTATTGCCACAAGAAATCATTGAAATTTTGCATAAAAATAAAGTTAAATTTGTGCCAACTGGAATAAAATTTGGCACAATTACAGCCGTTCTCAACGGTAAAAATTTTGAAATTACAACTTTGCGAAAAGATGAAGAAGAAAATGGTCGTCATTGCAAGCCAGAATTTATCAATGATTATTTTTTAGATTCCGCACGACGCGATTTTACAATTAACGCGCTTTACCTTGATTCTACTGGCTTTGTTTATGATTATTTTAACGGAATTTCAGATTTAAAAAAACAGAAAGTCAGGTTTATTGGAGACGCCAATCAAAGAATTTCAGAAGATTATTTGCGTATTTTGCGCTTTTTTAGATTTAGCTGCGAATATGGAAAAAAGCTTGATATTAAAGGTTTGGCAGCCTGCGTGGCGCAAAAAGAAAATCTAAAAAAATTGTCGCGCGAGAGAATTAGAAATGAATTTTTAAAGATTGTTTCTAGCAAAAAAGAAGAAAATTTAACTAAAATTTTACAAACTCTAAAAAACAAAAAAATTTTTCAGGAATTATTTTTATCTAATATTCAGGTTAATGCCTTAAAAAAAATTTTTTTACTGGAAAAAAAGCTAAAAATAACGGCAAGTTCAAACTTAAAAATAGCTGCCTTATTTTTAACAAAAAAAGTTAATTTAGAGATTTTTTTTAAAGAATTTTGTTCTACAAATTTGGAAAAAAAATATTTAAAATTTTTACTATCAAAAAGCTTTAAAAGCCTTGATTTGATTGATTTAAAAGAGCTTTTGGTTTTTCAAGAAAAAAGCTTGGTTCTTGATTTGTATTTATTGAGTTTGAACAATCTCAAAAAAGATTCTCAAACACTTTTTTTGACAAAAAAAAATATTTCATTTTGCCAAAATTTCATTTTGCCAAAATTTCCTTTGAGCGCAAAAGATTTTATTGATCTTGGATTTAGAGAGAAAGCTTTGGGGCAAGCAATTTTTGAAGTTAAAAAATTTTGGGCAAAAAACGATTTTATTCTCAAAAAAAATTCACTTAAAAAAATTCTTAAAATTGACTTTTAAAAGCCACAAATCAAATTTTTTGAAAAAAAGTAAAACATAGCCAAAATTTTCTTAAAAAAATCAATTTCTTCATGGCAACTTCAAATCAAGAAAATATCTATAATAAAATTTTAGAATATTACACTTACGCTGATCTCTTAATTAGAGCGGTTGAAAACAGTTCTAATAAATTGGCTCAACAACAATTTTCTATCGCCGAAGAAGTTGCTGGTCGCCTTGAAGATTGCGCTGATCAACTTGCTTCTCAATATATTGAATTTGTCAAAAATGGAGAATCATCTCAAGGAATAGAAAAAATCAGAGCTTCTTTGAATAGTATTGCCCAAAAAATCGAAGAATGTCGCAATAAAATTTTAATTCTTCATCAGGAATAATAATGAAAGAATTTCAAAATATTTTTTTAGAACTTTCGCCCGATTTAAAAAAAATCGATGAATTAATTTTGCAATTTTCACTTGGAAAATCGCCGCTTATTTCAGAAGTTTCTAGTCATCTAATTTCTTCTGGTGGAAAAAGAATTCGTCCAATATTGCTAATTTTGGCAGCAAAATTATGCGGTTCTAAATCTGATGACGATTATTTGAATTTGGCTGCCGCAGTTGAGTTGATTCACAGCGCGACTTTGTTGCATGATGATGTTGTTGATGAAAGCCAGGTCAGGCGTGGTAAAAAAACTTCTAACTCTATTTGGGGCAATAAACCAAGCATTCTAGTTGGTGATTATCTTTTTTCGATCGCATTTCAATTGATGGTAAAAAGTCAAAATTTACTAGCACTTGATTTGCTGGCAAAAGCTTCTTCGATTATGGCAGATGGCGAGGTGATGCAACTAGAAAATTCTAGCAACATCGCCTTATCGCAAGAAAAATATTTAGAGATTATTTTTGGCAAAACTGCGGTGCTTTTTGCAGCAGCTTGCGAGTCTGGCGCTTTAATTAATAATCGCCCCGAACCAGAAAATAGAGCGCTTCACGAATTTGGTAAAAATTTGGGAATAATTTTTCAGATTGTTGATGATATTCTTGACTATTCTTCACAAGAAGTGGCTTTAGGGAAGGAAATCGGAAATGATTTTTTTGAAAGCAAAGTTACTTTGCCAGCAATTCTAACTTATCAAAAATCTAACCCAGCAGATAAAAAGCTTATCGCTGAAATATTTGAAAAAAATTTGCTTATACAAAACAAAGATCAAAAGGACTTTGCTGATTTTTTAAAATTGATTAAAAAGTATGAAGGCTTTGAAAGTGCAAAAAATCTTGCTTTAAGACATCAAGAATTAGCTTTTAAAAACCTACAAATTTTTGTCGATTCGCCGGCAAAAAAATATCTAACAAACGTTCTTCAATATTCATTGTCACGAATTTTTTAAATGAAACTTCTTCGTCACTTAACAAAAGGCGCGATAATTATTGTAATTTATGCCATTTTTTTTCTGGTTGGACTAAGACAATGCGCTCAAGCTCAAGTGATTGATAGTTCGTTTTATCAATGGCGTGTTTACGAAATTCAGGAAAATGAATTGGAGTATAAAAAATGTTACATCGTTTCTCATCCCATAAAATCTGACTCCGATCATAATTCTAGGCAAAAGCCATATTTGATGATTGCTCGTTTTCAAAAAGACCGCAGCGAAGAAATTAGTATTTTTGGCGGGTTTGAATATAAACTAAGCAGCGAAGTTTTGGTGTTGGTTGATAATCAGCAATTTAATCTGCTTTCCAAAAAAGATATGGCTTGGGTTAAAACAAAAACAGAAGATGCCATAATGATTGAAACTATATTGAATAGCGCAGCTTTAAAGGTTCGAAGCAACTCGGCAATTGGAACTTATGCGGTTGACGAATATTCTCTCAAAGGAATTACCAGAGCTTACGCCCGCATGAAAGAAATTTGCAATTAGCAAATATACTCAACCAAATTCAACTTCCTTAGAGCCTGTCTTTAAATTTATTTGATTCCATATCTAGTCCTATTTTGGCTTATTTTTTAATAAAATTATTCGAAATATATCCAGATATTCCTCATAATTTTATTAAAAAAGCGCTTAAAATATGCCAAAATCTGGAATCAAATAAATTTAAAGACAGGCTCTAAAATAAAAATCTGTTGCGGATGCGCCGATTCATTCGTCCGCGAGAGTAATTCAAGAGTTGCCAAATTCCTTCGATAAGTTGAATTTGATTAAGTATATATGAAAATTTAAGCTAATTCCTTCTTGAATAATTGAACTTGTAAATTGAATATTGTTTTTGGTGAGAGCGGGCAGTTTTTTACTTAAACGAGTCAGATTCGAAAGAAAGCAGCTCATGGGTTTTTAGACTGGGTCGCTCTCACTTCAAATCAGAAAGTTCAGATCTCTTTTAAAACTTTATTTCTAGCAAGTTTTTCTTAACCAAATGTCGCAAACTTCTTACTTGGTTTTAGCTCGAAAATATCGACCACAAAATTTTAATGAATTAGTTGGTCAAGAGGTTTTGGTGACAACTCTTAGCAATGCTATTAAAAATAATCGCCTACATCACGCCTATATCTTAACTGGAATTCGAGGAGTTGGAAAAACCACAACCGCACGAATTATTGCTAAAACCATAAATTGTCTCGATGAAAGCGCGCGTTCTTCTGGTAAAGCCTGCGATATTTGCGATAACTGCATAATGATTACTTCGTCAAGACATCAAGACGTTATTGAAATTGATGCTGCAAGCCGAAACGGAGTTGATGAAATTCGTGAAATTATCGATTCAATTGCCTATGCGCCAGTTATGGCTTTGAATAAAATTTACATCATTGACGAAGTTCACATGCTAAGTAACAACGCCTTCAACGCCTTGCTTAAAACCCTAGAAGAGCCACCAGCTGACGTAAAATTTATTTTTGCTACAACTGAAATCAAAAAAGTTCCAGCTACAATTCTATCGCGCTGTCAGAGATTTGATTTGCGCCGTTTAGATGAATTGGAAATTGAAAATCATCTAAAAAATATTTTGCAAAAAGAAAACTTTGAAGCTGATAAAGAAGCTTTATCAATTATCGCCAAAATTTCCGAAGGTTCGGTTCGCGATAGTCTTTCGCTTTTAGATCAAGCCTTAGCCAACAATAATCACCAAAAGTTTCTATCTACCGATCTAATTGAAAAAATGCTCGGACTTAATGATAGAGTTAAAATAATTGAGCTTTTTGAAAGCTTGCTCAAAGGTGACTTTGAGACATCTTTTAAAAAGTTTAGTGATTTTTATACTTATTCTTCCGATGTATCGCAGTTGATATTGGATTTGCTGGAAATAACTCACAAAGCTACTTCTTGCAAGATTTTATCAAACTATAAATTAGACGGATATTCGGTTTTTCAACAAGAAAAAATCAATAAAATTGCCCAAGAAATTTCACTAAATTCCTTAACCAGAATTTGGCAAATGTTGGTTAAAGGAAATTCAGAAATTAATTTTTCTACTTCGCCAAAAATGTCTTTTGAAATGCTAATGATTCGCATTTGTCATTTGGTTGCTTTGCCAAATTTGCAACCAATTCTGCTTAATTTAAATAAAACAAAAAATTCTATTGACCAGCAAAGCAACGAAATTAGTGATGAAACTATTAACGAAATTTTACGCAATTTTGAAGGATCGCGCGTAATTTAATTAAATTTAAAAACCGAACTTTTTATGCAAAAAGAACAAAAAATAAAAATTCTTTGCGTCGAAGATGAACAAGACATCCGCATAAATATTGCCGAAATTTTGCGCGACGAAGGCTTTGAAGTTTTTGAGGCTGAAAATGGAAAATTGGGATTTGAGAGTTTTATTAAAAATAAGCCAGATTTAGTGATTTCTGACATCATGATGCCAGAACTTGACGGATATGGTTTACTTAGATTAATTCGTGAGAGTAAAAATATTCGCAATAATAACGCGCCATTTATTTTTTTGAGTGCCTTAGGACAAAAAGATGATGTGATAAAAGGCGTTAATTCTTCGGCAAATGACTACTTAATCAAGCCAATAGATTTTGACTTGATGATTGCAAAAATTAGAGAAAAAACTTCTAACTTGCTTAAAATCAAAGAAACTCACGATCGCAATATTAAAAACATCAAAAACCAAGTTTCTTCAATTTTACCTTCCGAAGTTTTTCTTAATCTCGATATTATTGGTCAAATTTCTTCGTCCCTAAAAGAGCAGCCATACGGACCATTTCCGCACCGTCGCTATTTAGAAGATCTTGACAAAATTTATATCGCATCAATGAAGCTTCGAGGCTCAATTGCCAACGCTTTAGATGAGTCAGCAATTGACCATAAATTAAATGCTCAAGAAGAGGTTTTTAACATTAATCTTTTGTTAAATGATTTTATTAAAAATTTAGGAGAAAAGTTTAAAAACCGAGTCCAAATCGAAACTCCTCACGAAAATATCGCAGTTCCACTTTTGAAGATTGATTACTTAGTTTTTTTTGAAGCTTTGCGCAAAATTTTCGTTGGAATGTTTAAATGTGACCCAGAAGCCTTAGTTGAAATAAACGTTATTATTGACCATCTTGAGCAAATGGCGATAATATTTTATTTCAAATCTAAAAACCAAAATATTGACATCAGATCTAACTTAGACGCTTTGCAAGTAAGTAAAATTTTAGATAAACAAAATTGTTTTTTTGAAGTTGCTGAAAACAAAAAAAACACCTCAATTTTACTAATTCCTTCTTATCGACTTATTAAGTAATAGCAGCTTTCAAAAACGAGAAAAAGCTAATCTTTAAATCTATTTTTAAGAGTTTTTTTCCACCTAACTCGAGCAAAAAGCTTCTGAAACTGTTTAGCTTTGTCAAAAAAACAAAATTAAGTCTAAATATGAGTTAAAAATAGTTAGTTAAAAACATATTTCTAATCCCAAAAAATTAGCAAAAACTATGATTTTGATTAGCTAAAATAAGTTAAAAAAATGATCAAAAAATACTTGCGCATCAAGCCAAAATCAGTTGATCGCAAAACAACAAAAATCAAAAAAAATAAAAAAATTTCTTTATTTTACAAAATTCATCTTTCGATTGCGCTGATTATCTCTTTGGCGCTTATTTACTTTTTAATTTTGGTTTCAACCGAGCCAAAATCTATTCCGCTAGTTACGCAAAAAATTGAAAAAATTCTTGAAAAAAAATTTGGCAACGATGTAGGAATTTCAAATACTTACATAAGCTTCACGCGTTATGGCACGCTAAAAATTGCTATTGTGGGTTTAAAAATTTTACATACTCCTTCAAATAATAATCAAAATCAGGCTTTTGTTATTCCCAAGCTCGAAGCAGAATTTTCTTTGTTTGATGCTCTTTTGATGAGATTTTTTCCAAGCAAAATCAAAATAATCGACCCAACAATCACTTTAAATAGCCAACAAAATCAGCTCAAACAAACTTTGAGTGTTAAAAATAATGATGCGGTTTTTTTAACTAATTTTTTATCCGAAGTTCAAAGTGGTAAATTTCCTATCAAAAATTTTGAAATTGAAAATGCCAAACTTTTAATCAAAGGCAAAGAACGCGAAACCGAAATCTTGGTAAAAAAATCGCAAATTCGCAATTCTTTATCGGGTAAAAATCTTTATTTTTCTTCAAGCAATAAAGTGAGTTTTGATATTCAAAAAAGCGATGTCGATTTTGACGCAAATTGCCAATTTTCAAAGAATTCTGGATTAAAATGCGATTTAGCCTTGGAAAATTTTATTCCTAATTCAATTAGCAATCTTCATTCTAATCTAGGCGCACTAAGCCAAATCAATGCCATTTTAAGTGCCAAAGCTTCTTTTTTAATTAAAGACGGAAAAATTGGCGATATTTCTTTTAAGGCAAATGCTGCCAAAGGAGACTTTGAATTTCTAGAATTTTTTAGCCAAAAAATTTCTTTCCTCAATTTGCAAGTTGTTGGCAAATATAATCATCAAGATGGTTTGTTGAATTTATCAGAAATCAAAACTGATTTTGCCAGCGAAGTTAATTCAAATCCGCATTTACAAATGTCGTTGGCAATTTTTGGTTTAAATAACCAAGAAACCAAAAAACTTGATTTTAAAATTAACTTACAAGACGTGCCAAATTTGCAGATGGAAAAATTTTGGCCTTCAGCTTTGTCTCACAACAATATTAGAAAATGGGTAATTTCACACATTAAAAATGGCGTTGTAAAAAATGCTTATGCCAACTTTTCATTAACAAAAAACTCAACTGGAAATCACTTAAACAACATAGATTCGCAAGTGAATTTCGAGGGTTTTGATTTGGAATATAGTTCAGATTTTCCTGTCATTTCAAAGGTTTCTGGCATTGCGCAATTCGGTATGAAGGGCATGAAAATTGAGCTAAAAAGCGGCGACGTATTAAATAGTAAAATTTTGCAGGGTTTGGTTGAGATTGATGATTTTGCAGCTAATCAAGTTTTGCTAAAAATTTCTGGCAAATCGCAAGGAAGTGCGTCTGATTCACTAAAACACGCCAATAATAGCAACTCTTCTTTTAGCGCAGCGGTTGAAAAATATTTAAACGGTGATTCGCAAAATAGTTTCGACATTCGTATTCCGCTCAACGAAAACATAAACCTAGAAGACTCTTATATTGAGGTTAATTCAATAGTTACTAAGCTTGATAATCCTTACGTTAAGGGCGATTTGACAATTTCTTCTAAAAAAAATTTTGGCAGTCAAAATTTTGATACCAAAATCAATTTAACCCAAAGTTCTTTGATTTTAAAAGATTTTAACATCGAAAAAAAATCACAAATTGAATCTGGCTTAGATTTTATTGTTCGATTTGAAGATGATAAAAATCTGGCTCTAAAAAATATCTTATTATGGAAAAAAGAAGGCAAAAATCTGGCAAAAATTTCTGGCGAAATCAAGTTTGAAACTGCGCCATTTTGGGTTG
>CANEUK010000048.1 GCA_947441695.1 Rickettsiales bacterium | reverse complement strand
TTGTTGGTCTTTCTTCGCCATCAAGCGTTTTGGATGGCGCCTCAAACATAACTGGAACTTGCGCAGCAACAGGTTACGTAGGAACCCTAACTTTAAGTTGCCCCGCTGGAACTGGAAAAATTTCGGCTTCGAGTTCTTGCGGGTGTGATTCAAATTATTTTCCTGATGGAAATGGAATTTGTAAGCCTGCCATTGGCTGCGCCATATCTGCTACTGGCATTGCTACAACCAATGTTGCTCACGGTGCTTCTGGAAGCGTAACTTGTGGCGGTAGTTATAGTGGCACTATTAATTACAATTGTAGCAATGGAGATCCGGGAATTGTTGGAACTTGCACGCTATCAATTCCATCTAACGTTACGGCTCCTGCGCTATCTTCTGCCTCTGTTACTGTTGGCACGGCAATTAGCGTTACAAACGGAACTTGGTCGCCAACTCCAAATAGCTATTCTTATTCTTGGTGGTGGGCCGACGGAACTCCAACCCCAATTTCCGGAGCTACTTCTTCAAGCTACACTCCGGTTGCAAGCGATGCGGGACACACTTTGCTTTGCAAAGTTATAGCGAATGGTTCTGGAGGGTCTTCCTTGGCAGCTTCCTCTAACACTAGTTCAGCTGTTGTTGCATCTGAACCATGCACTTGCACCAACTGTTCAACTAGCATTGTTAGTAGTTCAAAAATTCATAAATTTACTATGGTTGGTTCGGCAAATTTAAATTGCCCAATCGGGAAAAAAATTTGGATTTTGGTGGTTGGCGGCGGTGGCGGAAGTAGCGCGCAGAACGGAAACTATCGTGGCTCTGGGGGTGGAGCTGGGGGTTATATTGAAAATACCGATTATATTGTTTCAGATTCGTCAATTAACATTGTGGTTGGCGATGGAGGTGCCGGAGCTACTACCGCTACCCAAAATGGTACAAATGGTCAAAATTCTTCTTTTGGCTCCATCATTGCCTATGGTGGAGGAGGCGCTGGAGCTCCGAGTTCTAATGGTAATGGCAACAAAGGCAATGATGGTGGATCGGGTGGCGGTGGTGGATCTGGACCATCTGGAGTAGGAAGATCCGTTGGCGTGGGTGGCGCTGGAACCGCATCTCAAGGAAACAATGGAGGAAGTAGCTCTTTTACTACTCCATGCGAAGGTGGTGGCGGTGGTGGCGGAGCAGGAGGACCGGGGCAAACCATTTCAGCAAAATTGACCGCAGCTGGTGGAGCTGGTATTTTAAGCAGAATTAGTGGCGGCGGTTCAATGTTAGCAATTTATGCCGTAACTTATGCCGCTGGTGGATCCGGTAGCAATGCAGTTGGTAGTGGCGCTAAGGGTTGTGGAACTGCTGCTCCTCCATCAGGTGGAGCAGGTCAAAGCAACGCAGGTTCACCAAACACAGGCGGTGGAGCTGGAGGTGGAATAACTACTGGTTACAAAGGCGGCTCGGGCGTTGTGATTGTGAGTTATACCAACTAAGAATTGGAGCAAAAAAAGCGCGCTATTTGAGACATTTTTGTTGGAGAAATTATTTGGCGATAATTTTTCCTTGGGCAGTTTTTTGATGAAAGTCGCCAAAAAACTTGTATTCGCCCGATTTTAAAGGGTTGATTACGATAGAAACTTTTTTGTTTCCGCTAATTAGCTTTTCTTTTTTTAGGTCGTTGCTTTCAAATTCTTCTAAAGTTGGATCAAGATTTTCCACAATTAACTTAAATTTTTCACCAGCCAAAACTTCGATATTTGCTGGTTCAAATTTGTGATCTTTAATTTGAATTAAATATTCTTTTTCCGATTCTTTTTGCGCGCCAAAAGCCTTTGAAATCAAAGAGTTCGAAGCCAAAAAAATTAAAGATAGAACAAAAAGTTTTTTCATAAATTTTTTAATTTTTGTGTGAATTTGAAGGATATTTTGTTTTTTTTAGAAAGCCGTTTTGCGATATTTTGGCTTATTTTTTTTACTAAAAAATGGTTCAAAAATTTTAATTACGGCTTTTAAAAAATTTTGATAAGTCGCGCACATGTTTAATTAAAACCAAATTTAACTCGGGCAATAATTTTTTTAGGTTGGCAAAATTTTTGTTTTTTTCGTTAGCTTGCGGAATTAAACAGTTTTTGAACCCAAGTTTGGCGGCTTCTTTCAGGCGACTTTCTAGGTTTCCAACCATTCTAACTTCGCCGCTTAAGCCAATTTCGCCAATCGCAATTGTTGAACTTGGTAGCGCAATGTCGCGCGCCGCCGAAATTAAAGCGCAAGCAACCGCCAAATCAGCCGATGTATCTTCGATTTTTAAGCCGCCAACAATGTTTAAATAAACTTCTTTATCAAACAAATTTTGCCCAAAACGGCTGTTTAAAACCGCAATTACCATTGCCAAACGATTTGTGTCCCAACCAACAACGGCGCGCCTTGGCGTTGGAATAAAACTTGGCGAAACCAAAGCCTGAATTTCAACCAAAATTGGTCGCGTTCCTTCAATTCCAGCAAACACAATTGAGCCAGAAGTTTCGCGATCATACGAAGTTAAAAAAAGTTCGCTGGGGTTTGAAACTTCTGACAAGCCAATTTCGTTCATTTCAAAAACACCAATTTCGTTGGCGGCGCCAAAACGATTTTTAATCGAGCGCAAAATTCTAAAATGCAGGTCTTTTTCGCCTTCAAAATAAAGCACGGTGTCAACCATATGTTCCAAAACTTTTGGACCCGCAATTTGACCGTCTTTGGTGACGTGGCTTACAATTAACAAAGTGATGTTGTTTTTTTTGGCAAAAATTGTTAGTTCGCCTGCGGCTGCGCGCACTTGCGAAACGGTTCCGGGCGCCGAAGAAAGATCTTCCAAAAACATGGTTTGAATTGAGTCGATAATAACAATTGTGGGCGTTTTTTTGCTTTGAATAGAATTGATAATATCAGCAACGTTGGTGGTTGCGGCAAGTTGAATTGAATCTTGTTTAACGCCCATTCTGTTTGCGCGCAGGCGAATTTGGTCAATTGATTCTTCGCCAGAAATATAAATCACTTGGTTTTTTGTAGACGCCAAACTTTCGGCGGTTTGCAAAAGCAAAGTCGATTTACCAATTCCGGGATCGCCACCAATTAAAACCACCGAACCTTGAACCAATCCGCCGCCAAGAACGCGATCAAGCTCGCCGATATTGGTTTTTACGCGCGGAAAATTTTGCGCCTCGCCAGTTAATTGAACCAGTTCAATTTTTTTGCCGTCAGATTTTTTGGTTTTTTTGTCGTCTAAAATGCGGGTAAAATGCGAATTTCCGCCTTCTTCAAATTCTTCAACCATGCTGTTCCAAGCGCCGCAATCGGGACATTTTCCTGCCCATTTAAAATGAATTGCGCCACAATTTTGGCACAAATAGGCTGTTTTTTTATTGGCCATTTTTAGTGAATTTTTAAGAAAATTAATATGCAAAAAAGTGAATTTAGCTTGCGACTATTAGCGTTTAAAAAAATTTTAAAAGAACAAAAAATCGACTTCTTTTTGTTGCCCAATTCGGATGAATTTTTTTGCGAATATTTGCCAGAAAGTCAAAAGCGCGTTCAATATTTAACTGGCTTTGGCGGCTCAAACGCAACAATAATTTTTAGCCAAGAAAAGTCGTATTTTTTTACCGATGGTCGCTATGTTTTACAGGCAAAAAACGAGCTAGATTTAAACGAGTTCGAAATTTTTAATATTGCCAAAAAGCCAGTTTTAACGTGGCTTCAAGAAAATTTATCCAAATCAAAAAATTTGGCATTTGATGCAAAATTAGTCAGCTTAAATTTTGCAAAATTTTGTCAAAAAATTTCATTAAATCTTGTTTTTCTTAACGAAAATTTGGTTGATAAAATTTGGACAAACCAACCAAAACCAAAAAATTCACCAGTTTTTTTCTGCAATAAAAAACTCACAGGAATTGATTCTTCAACCAAGCGCAAGCTTATTTTGCAAAACCTTGATTCTGACGCGATGATTATCACGCGCCCAGAAAATTTATGTTGGTTGCTAAATATTAGAGCCGCCGATGTTGAATTTACGCCACTTTTGTTGGCTTATGCAATTTTGTTTAAAAATGGCGAAATTGATTTGTTTGTAGACGAAAAAAGATTTTTGCCGTCGGATTTAAAAAATTTATCCAAAGTAAATTTTATTCAAGCCAATTGCTTTGATTTAAGAATTGGCGTGTTGCGTAAAAAAATTAGCAAAATTCAAATTGACGCCGCATCTACAAACTATTGGCTTTACGAATGTTTGGTTAAAAACAATTTTGAAATAATTGCCAAAACCGACCCAATTGAATTGACTAAATCGCAAAAAAATTCCGCCGAAATTTCTGGCGCAATTAAGGCTCACGAGCTTGATGGTTTGGCGTTAACCAAGTTTTTGCTTTGGCTAGAAAAGTCGGTTGAAAATGGCGAAGAAATTGACGAAATTTCGGCAGCCAAAAAGTTGTTAGAATTTCGCCAGCAAAATTCTGCTTTTTTATATCCGAGTTTTAATTCAATTTCGGCTTTTGCCAGCAATGGCGCGGTTATTCATTATTGCGCTACGCCAAAAACCAACAAAAAAATCAGCGGCAATTCGCTTTATTTAATTGATTCGGGCGGACAATATTTTGCCAACCAAGCCAATGATTCCAATGATAATTTTTGTGGCACAACCGACGTAACTCGCACAATTGCAATTGGCAAACCAAGCGCCGAAATGATTGAAAATTTTACCCGCGTTTTAAAAGGTCACATTGCTTTGGCGCGAGTCAAATTTCCAATTGGCACAACTGGCGCGCAGCTTGACGCTTTGGCGCGTTTTCATTTGTGGCAAGCTGGTTTAGATTTTGATCACGGAACTGGCCACGGAGTTGGAAGTTTTTTGTCGGTTCACGAAGGCCCGTGCGGCATTAGCAAACGCGTGCATCAAGAGCTTTTAGAAGGCATGATTTTATCTAACGAACCCGGATTTTATTTGGATGGCGAATATGGAATTAGAATTGAAAACCTAATGTTGGTAAAAAAAATCAACGATAAATTTTTGGGATTTAAAACCCTAACTTTGGCGCCAATTGACGAGCGTTTGATTGATTTTAAAATGCTTACTTATCCAGAAAAAAAATGGCTAAAAGATTATCACCAAGAAATTTCTCAAAAGTTTGCTGGCAAAATTTAAAAAAATATTGCGACAAAACCTTTGAAAAGTTAGTTGCAACCAAAAAAACTAACTATTTTTTTAGAGATTAATTTTGCCAGATTGGCTTTAGAAATTTTGCCTAATTTTTCAGTTTTTTTGGCTTCAACAAAAATAGCTTCGCTTTGCGAGTTGCCAAAAATTTTTCCCTCGTCAATTGAGTTTCCAACCACCAAATCGCAGTTTTTTTTCAGTAGTTTTTCGAGCGCGTTTTTTTCTAAATTTTCACTTTCTGCGGCAAAACCAATCACAAGTTCGGGGCGTTTTTTGTGATTTCCTATAAAATCTAAAATGTCGGGATTTTTTGTAAGTTTTAAAACAAAATTTTCTTGCGCGGTTTTTTTAATTTTTTGGCTAGAAAAGTTTTTAACTCTAAAATCAGAAACTGCGGCGCAACCAATAAAAACTTGGGTTTTTGGCAGGTTTTTTTTCACAAGTTCAAACATTTCGCCGGCAGTTTTTACCCGCAAAATTTTGGTTTTGGGCAAGTTGATTGGCTGATTTATATTGGAGGCAATAAAAGTTATGTCGGCGCCCATTTCAAACAAAATTTGGGCAATTTCAATTGCTTGAATTCCCGAAGAATAATTTCCAATAAAACGCACTGGATCAATTGGTTCAAAGGTTGCGCCGCCAGTTATTAAAATTTTTTTGTCTTTTAATAAATTTTGATTGGCAAAAAAGTCGCAAATTTTTTCGCAGATTTCTTCTGGAGCCGCCATTTTTCCAACGCCAAATTCGCCGCAGGCTAAAATGTCGGTTTTAGGCTCGACTATTGAAATTGAACGCTCGAGCGCGGTTTTTAAATTTTTTTGTGTGGCAGAATTTTCCCACATTTTTTTATTCATGGCGGGCGCAATAATAATTTTTTTATTGGCTGCCAAAACAACATTCGACGCCAAATCATCGGCAAAACCATTGGCAATTTTGGCGATAAAATCAGCGGTGGCGGGCGCGACCACAATTAAATCGGCTTGGCGCGAAAGATTGATGTGCCCCATTTCAAGCTCATCTTCAGTTGAAAAAAGCTCGTTGTAAGTTTTGTTGCCCGAAAGGCTCGAAGCCAAAAGCGGCGTGATAAATTGCTGCGCCGCTTTGGTTAAAATGCAAGTTACGTCAAAATTTTTTTTACCAAGCAAACGCACCAAATCCATGGCTTTGTAAGCGGCAATTGATCCGGTGACAATTAAAAGAATTTTTTTTTGAGGCATTATTTTGCTTAAAAAAAGCTTAACGAATTATCGGGTCTTTGGTTCGATGTTTTTTTTCGAATTTCGGCTAATAATTTAGAATGAGGATTACATTTTTATCTTTGGCTTCAACCTTTGTTGCACTCAAAAGCGCGGCGGTTGGTTGCCTTGGCGACGAAGTTGGGCATAAGTTTTTGTTTTCAAGATGTTCTTTTGTAAATCCACTAGGAAAAACGCAATTTTCTCCAAATTTGCAGCCATAAAAACCAATCGTGCCAAAGTTTTTCACTTGCGAAAAATCAACATTTTCAAAAACGCAATTGCGAAAAGAAGACATAAAAAGATCGGCATTTCCAAAAATCTTATTACCATCACCAGCATCTTTTTCTGAAAACTTTGAGCCGCCAAACTTGGAATAATAGCTTTTTTTAAAACTTTCGTGGCTTGCGCCCGTTGAATCTACAATTTGGGTTTTATTGTCGAGAGAAAGAACTTCTGGCGTGATTATCGGAAAGGTTTTATTCGGTGAATCTGTGCAAATTTTAATTTCAACATCAGAATTGCTGGGGGTTTTTACGGTCTTTGGTTTGGCTTCTTGGTATTCAAAGGTTGGACCCGTTACTTCTACTTCTTTTAGTTTTTGTTTTTTAGTGCTTTCATTCAACTCCGCTATTTCGCCCGTTAATTGAAATGTTGTTGTTCTTTCTGTTTCGTCCGCCTTTGTTTTTATCATATATTCTTGCGCTGTTTGGACTTCATTTATGTTGCTATGTTCTTTTTCTACACCTGTTTTTTTACCATCCGCATCATAGTTTATTTTAAATTTTATTGTTTTTGTAGCTGCGGTTTTTTCTCGAAAAAAATCTCCCAAATCAAAGTGAATTGTGTCGGATTTTTTGTAAGAAGGGCTTTCGGTTGAAGGAGCTATTTTTTGTGCTTGGTCTAACAAATCTTGAAGCTCTTTAAGTTTTTCATCTTCTTTTTCTTTAGCTATTTGCTTTTGTGTGGATTTTGTGGGTGCGATTAGGCGTTGCTGTTGAGGAGTCGTAGTTTTATTTGAAATATTGTGTTGACGATTTTTTGCCAAGCTCGAAGAACCAACAAGCGCAATTACAGCATTTGCCCAACAAGTATTTCCTGTATTTTTCGTTCCACAATTTTGGTCTGAACTTTTTGGAATGTTGGGTTTGTTTGAATCGTCAATTGCAGAATATTTTATTATGTAAGCCTGATTAATTCTTTCTTGGAATAATTGAAATTCTTCGCCTTGATTTCTAACTTTGGATTTTTGTCCATCATTGTACAAATACCAAGATTGTTGGTCTTCTTTATCAAGTTCTAAGGCGTAAGTCATATAGTGTCCTGAATTTATTCCGCCTTCAAATAGCCATATTCCTTTTTCATCATTATATTCGCCACCGTGCCATATGAAACCAGTTGGTTTAAAACGCTTTTTTTGGTCTGGTTTTCCTTCTACATCAAATTCTAAAACGTCTTTAAGATTTTCATCATCAATTAAAGAGTTTTTTAAAGAAACTTCTCGTAAGTTTTTTGTTGCAACAAAATCAGAAGAACTTTCTGTGCTTGGGTTATTTGTGATAAATCGCTTCAGTTGAAAAAATATTTCTTCAGCACTTTCGTCAACTGAAAGCGAAAGAGTTTTTTTTGTTTGGATTTTTATTACTTTATTTTGCGCTGTTGAATCAATTTCTGTCACTTCGTTTTCGCAATCAAATTCAGCAGAACAAGCTTCATCCAAAACCTCTTCCTTTGTGTAGTTTTTAATAAGATCTTGAATTGTAATATTTCCCCCTACGTCTTCCAAGAATATTTCCAGAGGAATTACAATTTGTTTGTCAAATTTAGGATTTTTTGGCTTAACTTTAGCATTTTGGTTATTTGGAGCTAATTGGCTTTTTTCAACAAAAGGTTGCTTTTCATATAAAGCTTCGAGCAACGGATTTAAAAGTTGACCAGCGTCTTCTTGCGCTGTTCCAAATCGAAGTTCTTTAACATCAGAACGGAATTCTTCGGATTCTAATAACTTATTGAATAAAACTATTAATTCTGAGGCTTTTAAATCATTTCTTTCTTGAGAAACTACTTTGGCAAATTGATCGCGTATTTTTTGTTTTTCTTCCTCTTTTTGGCTTTTTGTTGGTTGGCTTGCCTCGATTGAATTATTTTGATTCTGATCTGTAAATCTGATTTTTTGAGAATTAGGTTTAGCTTTCATAACTTATTTTACTCCCAAATGTTTAATTGCGGTTTCGGTTAAAACGCGGCCGCGCGGGGTTTTTTCAACAAAGCCTTGTTGAATTAAATAAGGCTCAATTGTGTCTTCGACCGTGTCGCGTTCTTCGCCAATTGCGGCGGCAATGGTTTCAATTCCAACCGGGCCGCCGCGATAGTTTTGGGCGATAAATTTTAAATATCTATAATCAGATGCATCCAAACCAGCGCTGTCAATTTCTAGGCATTTTAGCGCGTAGTCGGC
>CANEUK010000047.1 GCA_947441695.1 Rickettsiales bacterium | reverse complement strand
TGCGATTTGTCAAAAAAGCTTCCTTTAAGGGCTTTCATCGAAATGTCGTCGCTCATTAAAATATTTTTGAAGCCGATTTCATTTCTGATTAAATTAATCGCGGTTTTAGAAACTGTGGCGCAATTAGTTTTGTCGATTGCGGAAAATAAAATATGCGCCGTCATCGCAAATTTTTGGTCGCGTAATTTTTGGAAAGTTAGAAAATCAGTTTTTCTTAATTCTTCCAAAGTTGTATCGACAATTGGCAATTCTAAATGACTATCAGAGGTGCCGCGACCGTGACCCGGAATATGCTTGATCACGGGATAAACACCTTGCGAAAGCAAACCTTCGCAAACTTTGCGACCCAATGCCGCAACTTGTTCGGCATTTCTGCCATAAGCGCGATCTCCAATTACTTGGTGGGTTTTTTCAGTCAAAATATCTAAAACTGGGGCGCAATTTACGTTGATTCCAACTTCGATTAAGTCTTTGGCGATTTCTTGAAAATTTTCATATAATTCTTCTTCGGCTTGTAATGGATTTTCTTCGTAAAGATCAGAGAAATATTTTCCGGCGGGATATTTTTTCCAATCTGGTTCTTTCATGCGTGCAACGCGACCGCCTTCTTGATCGACTAAAACCAGAATTTCGCCTTGCATTAATTCGCGCAAGGAGTTGGTTAATTTTTTTAATTGAGTTTTGTTGGAGATATTGCGGGCGAATAAAATGAAACCGAGCGCGCCGTTTTTAGAGAAAAATTTTCTTTCTTCTTCCGTGAGTTCAAGGCTGGAGATGCCGTAAATTACAGGCTTGGTGGCGTTTTTGTTTTCGGAGATTTTATTTAGTAAAGACATTTTGTCAAAATTTGTGCTTGATTATAGAATAAAATTAAAATTAGTTTGTATTACGCCGTGACTGCGTCGTTTTGCAGGATTGAGGAAACTCAACACGGCGTCCTCTTCCCATGGATCTACTCACCTTGGAAACTTTATAACTCCATATCCTTCAATTTTTCCATTTTCTGATTTTCTAAAAGTTTCTTTTATTTTATCAAAAAATCTTGAATCATTTTTCCCAAAATTTCTAAGCACTGCTCCCGCAACCATATCTGCAAATTGTATCCCAATACTCAAGTGAGATGGAGAGATAAAAACTCCCTCTACAAGATTTTTATAGCTTGATGCAGCGTTATGAAGTCCAAGCAAAAGTTTTCCATGCAGCTCTTGTAATCTTTTGTCATCTTTTGGCGCTCTGTGATCGCATACAATTATGCCATTTATTTTCTGACCACTGATATTCGCGAAATATCCTGTAAATAATATTGGAATCTTTCTGTAAGTTGTTTGTAAGAAAACCAATAAAGATCATTTTCATTTTTTATATAATCCAGTGAATAGGCTTTTTTGATATCTGTAACAATGCAAATTGTTTTAACGGATTTATATTTATTAATGATGTTATACATTTCGCTGCGCAGATCTTCTTTTTGATGCACTGATAAATGATTTAAACTATGAACTGACTTATGATGAGGGGCAAAGTAACGCCATTTTATTTCACCAATAATTTTATATTTTTTTCTAATAAAATCTAAATCAGATTTGACACGATGCCAAAAGTCATCTGGAATTATAACTCCTCCCAATACAAAGAATGGTGAATCATTTATTTTATCTATTGGCGGAGGACTTCCCGACTCATCCACAAATAATATTTGCATAAGAATGAATTTACAAAATACCTTTCGTGGAATTAATCGCATCCTTCTTTCTTTCATCAATTGAAATTGCCACGCGAAGCGCTCTTGCCAAGGCTTTGAAGCAAGATTCAACAATGTGATGATTATTAACGCCGTAAAGATTTTCGATGTGCAAGTTGCAGCCCAAACTTTGAGCGAAGGCAAAAAACCATTCGCGAAAGAGTTCTGAGTCCATTTCGCCGACTTTATCGCGTTTAAATTCGCAATTAAAAATTGGATAAGCGCGACCAGATAAATCAACAACGCAGCGCGTTAAAGTTTCATCCATCGGAACATAAGAATGACCAAAACGGGTAATGCCTTTTTTGTCGCCCAAAGCTTGTTTAACAGCTTCGCCAATAGCCAAAGCGCAGTCTTCGGTTGTGTGGTGAAAATCGATATGTAAATCACCTTTCACTTCGCAAGTGATATCAATCAAACTATGATGTGAAAGTTGTTCAATCATGTGATTTAAAAATCCGATTCCAGTTTCAACCTTGAATTGACCAGTTCCGTCGAGATTTATTTCAACTTTAATTTTAGTTTCCTTGGTGTTGCGTTCGATTTTTGCTGTGCGCATTGATTTTAATTAAATTCAAATTTCATTTGAATTTAGAATAATTGAGTTGATGTGCGCGAAGTAAATTCGCGCATCCGCAACCTTTTTCTAAATTTGACTATTTTAAATTTTCAGAAACAAAATCCCAGTTTACTAGGTGGTTTAAGAAAGTGTCGATGTAGGTTGGGCGGGCATTTTGATAATCCAAATAATAGGCGTGCTCCCAAACGTCCATCGTCATTAATGGAATTGCAGAAGTTGTGATTGGAGTTTCGGCGTTGCCAGTTTTAGTAACTTTCAATTTGCCATTTTCTAAAACTAACCAAGCCCAACCCGAACCAAATTGAGTTGCGCCAGCATTTTTAAATTCAGTTACGAAATTTTCGTAAGAACCAAAATCGGCTTCAATTTTTTTCAAAACTTCGCCGCTTGGTTTGCCGCCGCCATTTGGTTTCATTGAATGCCAATAAAAAGTGTGATTCCAAACTTGCGCTGAATTGTTAAAAATTCCGGCTTTGGTTTTGTCGGCGTGAGAAATTTTGATGATTTCTTCGAGAGATTTTCCGTCCAAATCAGTGCCAGCAATTAAGTTATTCAAATTGGTAACATAAGCTTGATGATGTTTTCCATAATGAAAATTCATGGTATTTTCAGAAATATGCGGAGCCAAAGCATTTTTGGCGTAAGGCAGGTTTGGTAGTTCAATTTTTTGCATAGTTTTTCCAAGATTTTTAGGTTGAGAATTGAAGCTTTTTGACAGTTTTAACGTGCAGGCGCCAAAAAAAATCGGCGCAGCAAAAATAGCAGTTTTGATGAATTTTCTTTTTGACATTTGCATGAAACAAAACCTAATTTTTGCACTTTCGCAAGTCAATATTTTCAATTAAAAATGCCAAAAATTTCTGCTGTAATTGTTGCCCACAACGAAGAAAACAAAATTGAAGAATGTCTCAAAAGCCTTGATTTTGTTGATGAAATTGTGGTTGTGCTTGATAAATGCACCGATTCTACCAAACAAATTGTGCAAAAATTTACCAACAAAATTATTGAAGGAAGTTGGAACATTGAAGGGGCACGGCGCAACGTAGCTCTAAATGCCGCAAGCCATGATTGGATTTTAGAAATTGATTGCGATGAAAGAGTTTCGCGCGATTTGGCTGACGAAATTTTGCAGGTGATAAAAAATTCAGTTTTTTGTGCTTACCAAGTTTCTTTTTTAAACTATGTGGGCAAACGCTTGGTAAAATTTGGTTGGATTAGAACTTTAGCCCCCTTAGAAAGACAAATTTTAACTTTTAAGGGTTGCAAAAAATATCACGAAGACAAAGAAATTCACCCAACTTTCGATTTAAATGCCGAAATAAAATTGCTAAAAAATCCACTAATTCACTTGATGGATGACGATATTTCTGACATGATTGCGCGCTTTAACCGTTTTACCACTTGGCGCGCCAATGATATTATTTCAAAAGGAAAGTTTAAAAAATCGGGCTTAATCAAAGCTTTATTTGAGTTTGATTTTAGATTTTTCAAATCTTTTGTGCTTAAAAAAGGCTACAAAGAAGGAAGATTGGGCTTTTTAATCGCTACTTTGTCTGGACTTTATCCACTTGTTTCTCACTTAAAAGCTAAAGAAAAAATTCTCCGATGAAAATTGTTCACATAATTTTAACCTCTCAAAATGGCGGAGCGGAACAAGCTTTTATTGATTATTCGGTGGCTTTGAAAAAGCTTGGTCATGAAATTTTAGCGATCATAAAAAATGACGCGCCTTACGCAGCTGCGGTTGAAAATTTAGGAATTACAGTAAAAAAAGTTCCCAATAAATTAGGGTTTTATGATATTTTTACAGTTAAAAAAATTCACGAAATTCTGCAAGAATTTAATGCCGATGCGGTTATAGCTCATGCCGGAAGATCAACAGTTTTAGCGCGACGCGCAATTGCCAAAATCAAAAATAAAATTTTCCTAATCGCTGTAAATCACAGCATGAACGTGAAGCGTTCAATTGGCGCTGATATTATTCTTTCGGTGAATAAGGAAATTTTTCTGCGCACGATAAATGCTGGACAAAGTGAAGCCAAAAGTTTTGTCATTCAAAATGCGATTGATTTGAGTGACGCTCCAAAAGTTGCATCGAAAATTGATTTACAAAGCAAAGAAACAATTGTGCTTGGGGCGATTGGTCGTCTTCATATTGTAAAAGGTTTTTGTTCTATAATTAAGGCGATAAAAAAATTGGAAGAATTTTCCAAGGCAAATAACTTGAATAAAAAATTTGTTTTTAAGCTTGCTGGATCTGGTGCGTATCAGAATTATTTATTCAATTTGGCGAAGGAATTAAATGTTGAAAGTCAGATAGAATTTTTGGGCTGGGTGAAAAACA
This sequence comes from Rickettsiales bacterium, assembly GCA_947441695.1. Taxonomy (GTDB): domain Bacteria; phylum Pseudomonadota; class Alphaproteobacteria; order Rickettsiales; family UBA1997; genus UBA2645. The sequence continues at coordinate 4,282 of CANEUK010000047.1, read as the reverse complement.
AGAAAGATTTTTTTGAGGAGATTGATATTTTTATAATGTCATCGGAGCGCGAAACCTTTGGTTTGGTGATTTTAGAAGCAATGAAGTTTTGCAAGCCAATTATTTCAACTAATTCAGACGGAGCGAAAGAAATTTTGCGCCCAGAAATTGACGCAAAAATTATTGAAATTAATCCCTTAGAATCAATTGATAAAAGGCTTGAAGCGGCTGTTTTGGAAATGATTTTAGACGATGAAAAAACCAATAAAATGGTTCAAAACGCCTTCGAGCGTCTTTGCGAAAAATTTACTTACCAAGCTTTAGAAAAAAGTTTGGAAGAAATTGTCGGAAGGGTGAAAAATTTTTGAGTAAATCGAAAGTTTTTTTTTGAGAAAGTAAAAAATCACAAAAAAATCACGAAAAATTAAGCGAAAAATCACAAAAAAAATCAGCCAAAAATCACGAAAAAATTGAACAAAATTTATTCGCAAAAAGTCATTAAAACTAACGTTGCAGCTTGCGCGGCAATTCCCTCGCAGCGACCTAAAAAACCTAATTTTTCAGTTGTGGTGGCTTTGATGTTAACTCGGTTTTTGCTGATTCCTAAAACTGCCGCTAATTCTTCTTTCATTTGGTTTTTAAATTTTGAAATTTTTGGTTTTTCGCAAATTATCGTCAAATCTAAATTCAAAATTGTGGCGCTTTTTTTAAGCAATAAATGTTTAACAATTTTTAGCATTTCTCGCGAATCAATATTTTTCCATTTTTCATCCAGCGGCGAAAAATGATCTCCAATGTCACCTTCGCCAATCGCGCCTAAAAGAGCGTCAATTAAGGCGTGAATTGCTACATCGCCATCGGAATGAGCGTCAATTTTCTTGTCAAATTCAATGTCAACGCCACAAACTCTGATTAAATTATTTTCGTCTTTTTGAATTTCTCTAAAAGCATGAACATCAAAACCAGTTCCGCAGCGATTTTCTTGCCTAACGTTTTGAATAAGCATTGAAGCCATGTTTGAGGCGCGTTCAAAATCTTCTTGCGTGGTGATTTTAAAATTATTTTGTGAACCCGGAACTATGGCAACCGGAATTCCGGCATATTCATTAAGCGAAGCGTCGTCAGTAAAATTCAAGTCTTTGAACGCAACGTGCGAATTTAAAATATCTTCATAGATAAAACCTTGCGGAGTTTGAGCGCGCCATAAATTATCGCGTTCGAGCGTCCATTCAATTTTGCCGTCAGAATATTTTTTTAAAGTGTCTTCAACCGCAATTGCTGGAATTACCGCTGGATGAGTTTCGAGTTTTTCTAAAATTCCATTAATCAGACGCTTAGAAACAAAAGGGCGCACGCCGTCGTGAATCAAAACTTTATTTGGATTATATTCGCGCAAAGCTTCTAAACCAAAGCGAATTGAGGCTTGGCGAGTTTCGCCACCAAAAACAGGATTTAACAAATCAAGTCCCGCAGAGGCTTCTTCGTAAAGAGCCACATCTTCGGGGTGAATCACGCAAATTACGTCAGAAATTTTTGGATGATTTAAAAAAGCTAAAATTGAGTGGCGCAAAAGCGGCATTCCCGCCAAAGGTAAATATTGTTTAGGAATTCCATCGCCATGATTAAAACGATTTCCTCGCCCGCAAGCAGTGATTAAAGCAACAATTTTTGGCATTTCTTTTTTTAGTTAAGTTTAAAATTCGCTTGAACGTGTGAAACCTTGATAAAAGCCGCGCCACGCCTTAGGAAAGGCTTTTGCGCAAAATCTCAACTCGCAGGTCAATTGAAAAATACGAGTAAAAATTTGAGTTTGCTCAATTTCTTGCTTTTGAAAGACAAATAAAATCTGCCAAAACGCAAGCCAACATTGCTTCGCCAACTGGAACGGCGCGAATTCCAACGCAAGGATCGTGACGACCTTTGGTAATTATTTCGCAGTTATTTCCTTTGACATCGATAGTTTTGCGCGGAATTAAAATTGAGCTAGTTGGTTTCACCGCAAAGCGCACCACAATTTCTTGGCTCGAAGAAATTCCGCCTAAAACTCCGCCAGAATGATTGTCCGAAAATTTCAGATTTCCATTTTCCATCCACATTTCATCCGCAAGTTCGCTACCTTTTTTTTGCGCCGCCAAAAATCCATCGCCAATTTCCACGCCTTTTACCGCGTTGATTGACATCATTGCGCTGGCAATTTTTGCATCGAGTTTATTGTAAATTGGTTCTCCTAAACCAGATTTTACATTGCGGGCAACCAATTCAATTATTGCGCCAACCGAATCGCCTTTTTTGCGAATTTCTTGTAAATAATCGGCAAAATTTTCGGCAGCAATTTTGTCGGGACAAAAAAAGCTGTTACGTTCAATTTCGGCAAAATCAATGCGCGCGCGGTCAATTTTTTTCTCACCGATTTGGGTTAAATAACCAACAATTTCAATTTTTTCGCGCTCCAAAATTTTGCGCGCCACCGCTCCGGCTGCAACTCGCATGGCGGTTTCGCGCGCTGATGAACGTCCGCCGCCGCGATAATCGCGAATGCCATATTTTTTAAAATAAGTGTAGTCGGCGTGGCTGGGACGAAATTTATTTTTGATGTCGCCGTAATCGTCGCTTTTTTGATCTTGATTGAAAATTATCAAGCTAATTGGGGTTCCGGTGGTTTTTCCTTCAAACACGCCAGAAAAAATTTTTACCTCGTCTTTTTCTTGGCGTTGCGTGGTAAATTTTGATTGACCGGGTTTGCGTTTATCTAAGTGTTTTTGAATGTCGCTTTCAGATAATTCAAGCAAAGACGGACAACCGTCAACCACGCAACCAATTGCTTCGCCGTGGCTTTCGCCCCAAGAAGTAAAAGAAAAGATTTCGCCAAATTTATTACTCATTTTTTGCGTTATTTAAAATTAGAACTGGATTTTTTGAGAAAACTAAATGATCGCCTTTTTCGTCAATTTTTAATTCTCCGGCCGATATGTTGCCAATGTCGCCAGTGGCAAAAACATCATACAAAACCGCTTCTTGATTATCTTTGTGAAAAGCTTTTTTGGCTCGAATGTGATAAATTTGTGAATTGTCGCTCTGAAGATTAATGCGCGGATTGGTCATTAATTTTTCGGTTTTATATTCTGAAGCATTTTTTTTTATTTGCCGAACAATTTTAATTTTGTTGCTTTGGTTGAAGGCATAAAAAACATAAACAAGAATGCCGCCAATAATTGCAAAATAGCACAAAATTGTCAGAAATTTTTTAATGCGTAAGTGAGATTTAAAAATTTTTAAAACTTGCTGCGTTTTTAAATCCATAACTATCTTTTTGCCTCAAGCGTAACTGATGCCGATTCAACAAAATCAATGGCTCCAACCTTATCAACCTCTATTTTGCATCTAAAAATTCGCTCGTCTTGCATAATTTTGGTTAATAATTCTTGCGCCATTTTTTCAATTAATTTGAACCTTTTTTTGGCAATCAAATTTTTTACATCGTAAGAAATTTTATCATAATCGATGGCGTCTTCAATTTTATCGCTGGTAAGCGATTGCTCAAAATTAGTTTCGATTTCTATGTTTATGATAATTTCGCGATCAATATTTTCTTCCCATTTGTGAACGCCAAGAATGGTTTTTAGTTTTAGATTTTTAATTTTTAGGAGCATTTATTTGAAAAAAATGGGTTGCCAAGAAAAGTTCAAGAAACAATTATTTTGTGCAATATTTTCAAGTTCAAGTTGTCTTTAATGAATAGTAAATGAATCGCAAAATAGCAGCCTTTTTTCCTAGTAAATTTTCTGGTCAAAAATCTCAAAAAAAAATAAAAAAACTTAGTAAAATGCTATTTTTTATCATCGCAATTGGCGGCTTTGTTGGCCTGTTTTTTTGGAATTATTTTGTCGAAAATGTTGAAAATAAAGATGTAATAATTCCTCAATCAAAAAACATCGCTTTTAACCAAGAATTGCCAATCGCAACAACCATAGATCAATTGGCAAACGAGTTTGAAAAATCTGAAGGAAAGCCAATTTTGCTCTATATTTACACAACTTGGTGTAATAGTTGCGCCAAAAATTTTGATTTAATCAACGAAGTTTCTCGCGAATTTCAAAACACCGATTTGCAAGTTATTGCTTTGGCAATTGATAAAAATCTAAGTTCCGAAGCTTTGGCAGCCAAGGTTTTAAGCAATTATTTAAATAAAAACGGAAATCTTTATTTTAAGCCGCGCTACTTATCTTTTAGGGGCGGATTCAAAGAATTTTTGTTAAAGAAAAACATCAAATACGATAACCGAATTCCGTTTACAATTCTAATT
>CANEUK010000046.1 GCA_947441695.1 Rickettsiales bacterium | reverse complement strand
TTCCAACTCCGGCTCCAAGTGAAAAAATATTTGGCAAACATCCAACTCAAAAACCTTTAAATTTGCTAAAAAGAATTGTTGCGGCATCAACCAAACCCGGTGACATAATTTTTGATCCATTCAATGGTTCAGGCACAACTGGCATTGCCGCAACAATAATTGGACAACGCAAATATATCGGCTGCGACCTTAACCAAGATTATTTAAACCTAACAATTAAACGCTACGAAGCGTTAAAAAATAACTTTTAAAAAACTATGATTTCTGGTGGAAATGGTGGCGCAAATACCAAAACTGGTTTGGTATTTGAAAAAGAGACCGATTTAACAAAACTCTTAAACTTACAAAAAGGCTACAAAGTGATAAATGGAGTGGTTTTTTTTGAACAAAAAGAAGTAGGCAAAATTTTTAAAAAAAACGAGTTCTATAAATTTCTCGCGGAGCAAAAAGTTGATTGGAAAAAAATAATTTCAAAAAAATTATTACCCGATGACAGCATTTTTGTAATCGCCAAAAACACTCTTTTTGTGATTGAATGTAAATACCAAAGAGTTGAAGGCTCGGTTGATGAAAAATTGCAAACCTGCGACTTTAAAAAGAAACAATACCAAAAACTTATGTCGCAACTCAACATCGAAGTTGAGTATTTCTATGTTCTTAACAACTGGTTCAAACAAGAAAAATACAAAGACGTTCTCGACTACATAATCAGCGTTAGATGCGCTTATTATTTTGAATTTATCCCTTTTGAAAAATTGGGTCTGCCAATTCCTAAAAATTAACCAGAATTAAAATGAATCTAAACCTAAAAAATCACCAAAACGACCTGCTTTTTTTGCCTTTGGGCGGCGCCAACGAAATTGGAATGAATCTTAATCTTTATCACCTTAACGGAAAATGGCTGATGATTGATTGCGGCGTGGGTTTTGCCTATAACGTTCCGGGCGTTGATATGATGACGCCCGACATTTCTTTTATTAAAGCCAATCGCAAAAATTTGGTTGGAATTGTGCTAACTCACATTCACGAAGACCATATGGGCGCGGTTCAATATTTATGGAAAGAACTCGAAGTGCCAATTTATGCCACCAATTTTGGTGCTAATTTTTTGCGCAAAAAACTCGAAGAATTTAAATTTGCCAAAGAAGTGCCAATTCGATTAATTGACGAAAACAAAGATTTAGACTTAAGCCCATTCAAGATTGAATTTATTGGGCTGACGCATTCAGTGCCAGAAATGAAAGCCTTAATTGTCAAAACCCCAAAAGGCAATATTTTGCACACAGGCGACTGGAAATTTGACCCCGATCCAGTGGTTGGAGACATCTCGCAAAAAGAAATTATCAAAAACTATGGCGATAAAGGTGAAATTTTAGCCGTAGTTTGCGACTCGACCAACGCGCTTTCCGAAGGTCATTCGCGTTCGGAAGGCGAACTTTACGACTCGCTTTATAGCCTTGTTGCTGGTCGCAAAGGCTTGGTTGGCGTTACAACTTTTGCTTCGAACTTGGCGCGCATTCACACTATTGCGCGTGTTGCCCACGATTTGGGGCGCAAAATTGTGTTGGCAGGATTTTCGCTGCATCGTTTGCACGAAATTGGCAAAAAAAGCGGCTATTTTGCCGAAAATTTTGCCAATGAAAATAATTTTATTTCCGACCGCGAAATGAAATATTACAGCAAAGACGAATTGCTAATAATCTGCACCGGCTGTCAAGGCGAACCAAACGCCGCCACGCGCAAAATTGCCACTAATCTTCATCCGACAATTCATTTTGTTAAGGGTGATTTAATGATTTTTTCTTCCAAAATAATTCCCGGAAACGAGAAAAAAATCTTCGAACTTTTTGACGAACTCGCCAAAAAACAAATCGACGTGATGACCGAAAAAGACCATTTTGTTCACGTTTCGGGGCATCCGTCGCAAGACGAATTGCGCGAAATGTATGCGCTGGCACAACCAAAAATTGCCATTCCGGTTCACGGCGAATTTATTCACACCAAAACTCACTGCGAACTTGCCAAAGAATGCGGCGTTGAGCGCGTTATTCAAATTGAAAATGGAATGGCGGTGAAATTTGATTTAGAAAATCCAAGCGCGTCTGAAATTGTTGGCAAAGTCAAAAGCGGCTATTTGGGCGTTGACGGCAAACAACTTTTAGATTTTGACGGCGATGTAATTCGCGAACGCAAAAAACTACAATTTGCGGGCATAATTATATTGTCTTTAAGTGTGAACGATTCGCTAAAAATCACCTCAAAACCGCGCTTGATTGCGGTTGGTTCTTACGACCTAAAACGCGACAAAACGGCAGAAGAAATGATTCAAAAAGAAATTGAAATTTTCTTAAGAAAAAAAGCCAAAGAGCTCAATTTAACTGATGGTTTTGGCTTAAATTTTTTGAAGAAAAAAATTAGCAAGAAAAAAAATCTTAGCTCAAAAATTACTGCCGAACTTGAAAAAGCGTTGCGCTCAAAATTGTTGAAAATTTTTGAAGACTTAATGGGCAAAAGACCCGCGCTTGAAATTACCATTCATTTGAACGACTAACATGAACACCAAACCAGAATTAAAAATTATCGCCGATCACTTGCGCTCATCAAGCTTTTTAATCGCCGATGGAATTTTACCAAGCAACGAAGGTCGCGGATATGTTCTTCGCCGCATCATGCGCCGCGCCATGCGCCAGTTGCACAAATTGGGCGCGCGTCAAGCTTCGATGCATAAATTAGTTGACGCCTTAATTAATGAAATGGGCGCAGCTTATCCAGAATTGGCGCGCGCTCGCGACACAATTATTGAAACTCTAAAAAACGAAGAAGAAAAATTCCGCGAAACTTTAGAAAAAGGTTTGAAGATTTTGGAAGAAGAAATTGACAAATCAAAAACCCAAAAATTCTGCGGCGAAATTGCCTTCAAACTTTACGACACTTTTGGCTTTCCGCTTGATTTAACGCAGGATATTTTAAAAGAAAAAAACCTCGAAGTTGATTTAGAAGAATTTAACCGCGAAATGGAAAAACAACGCAATCGTGGTAAAGAAAATTGGGCGGGAAGCGGCGAAACCAAAGAAGATAATCTGTTTTTTAACCTCAAAGAAAAACACGGCGAGACCAAGTTTTTGGGTTACGAAAATTTAAACGCGAGCGCAAAAATTTTGGCGATTGAAGAAATTGCCGTAACTAAACAAAAAATCATCATCCTCAACCAAACCACATTCTACGGCACTTCGGGCGGGCAAAAAGGCGATGATGGACAAATTATTTGTGGCGAAAATTTTGCCGAAATTTCTGAAACCAAAAAATTTGCTGGAAATTTATTCGTTCACTTTATTTCAAGCATTAAAGGCGAGTTAAAAATTGGCGACGAAGTTGAAACAAAAGTAAATGCCAAAACGCGTCACGCCCGCGCCGCCAATCATTCGGCAACGCATTTAATGCACAAAGCTTTAAAACTGGTTTTGGGTAATTCAATTTCGCAAAAAGGCTCAAATGTTGACGCCGAATCTTTTACTTTTGACTTCAATTTTAATCGCGCAATGACTTTGGATGAAATCTCTAAAGTTGAAAATTTAGTAAATGGTTGGATTCAACAAAAATCTGGCGTAAACACTGATTTAATGAACTTAGAAAAAGCCCGCGAAAGCGGCGCCGAAGCCTTGTTTGGCGAAAAATATGATGCAGAAGTTCGCGTGGTTTCAATTGGCGAATCGGTGGAACTTTGCGGCGGAACTCACGTTAAAAACTCTGCCGAAATTGAAATTTTTAAAATTATTTCCGAAAAATCAATCGCGTCTGGAATTAGAAGAATTGAGGCAAAAAGCGCGGCTGGCTTAAAAATTTATTTGCTCGAGCAAGAAAAAAAGTTAGGCAATTTGATTGAAGAATTAAAAGAAAAAATCAGCAAAAAAGATCAAGAAATTTTGCAACTTGGCGGCGCAAAGCCAAATAATTCAAGCTTTAACAAAAATGACGTAAGAATTCTTGAAGAAATTTTAAAACAAAAAGACAAAGAAATTGAACGCCTGAAAAAACAAACGCTTTTGGCAAATTTAGAAAATTTAAAATCAGAAAAAATTGGCGACTTAACTTTGGTAAGTCACGTTTTTGATGAAGCCGAAGCCAAAGATATTCGCGAAATTATTACAAACGCCAAAGCCAAAAAAGAATTTCAAAATTTTACAATTTTTGCCTTTTTTGGATGCAAAGACGAAAAAGTTGCCATTTGTGTGGCTTTGAGTGGCGATTTGCTTGAAAAATTTGACGCCGCAAAATTAATTACCCCAGTTGTAGAAGCCATTGGCGGCAAAGGCGGCGGCGGCAAAAAAGATTTGGCGATGGGCGGCGGAACCAATAAAAAAGCCATTGCGGCGGCGATTGAAGTTTTGCGTCGAGCAATTTGATTAAAAACAAAATAAGAAAAAAATGTCTGGTAAATTTTTTGAATTTAAAAAGAACTCAATTTTAAAAAATTCTGAAAAAAAAGAAGATGACGATCAGAATTTTATCAAAAAAGATTCGCCAGAATCTCAAGAAGCAAAATTTTCAGAAGTTAAAGAAAGCACTCAAACCAAAGAAATCATCGAAAAATTAAAAGATCCTATTTTTCCAAAAAATAACCAGCAGCGCAATTTAGACGTTGAAATTGGAGGACTTGAATCTGAAGAAAAAAAAGAAACTTCTTCTGAAGATGTTTGGGATAATCGAAGCGAAGAAGTTGATAAAATGGGCTCAATCGACACTTTTAATTCGACTGGAATTCGTTCGGTGATTGCGAAGAGAAAACGCGAAAGACTTGAATTAGCACAAAAAATAGCCGCAGGAAAACCACTTACCAAAACCGAGAAAAAAATCGAATCCTCATCAAACGAAAGTCATTTAACCCGACTAAAAAATTTGAGGCAAGATCGCAGCCACGAAGGCAATAAAAACGGCGGCTCAAGAGGATTTTAACAATACAACAAAAACCCAGCGGCTGATCTAAAGCTCGATAATCAAAACATATAATAAAAATGACTCGTAAATATTTCGGCACCGACGGCATTCGCGGAACGGCTAATAAATTTCCTATGACCGCAGAAATTGCCCTTAAAGTTGGAATGGCGATTGGGGCTAAATTTATTGATGGCGATCATCGTCATCGCGTGGTGATTGGCAAAGACACGCGCCTTTCGGGCTATGTAATTGAACCCGCCCTCACCGCTGGTTTGGCCGCCGTTGGGATGGATGTGTTTTTGGTTGGCCCCGTTCCAACTCCGGCGGTTTCAATGTTGACGCGCTCAATTCGCGCTGATATTGGCATTATGATTTCCGCCTCGCATAATCCTTATCATGATAATGGCATTGAAATTTTCACCCGCGACGGTCATAAATTAAGCGATAAATTAGAACGCGAAATTGAAAGCTTAATTGAAGGCGACATCACGCCGCATCTGGCTAAATCAGAAAATTTTGGCCGCGTTAAAAGGCTAGATGACGCCTCCAACCGTTATATCGAATTTGTCAAAAATTCTTTCCCCAAAGACAAAACTTTAACTAATCTAAAAATTGTCGTCGATTGCGCTAATGGCGCGGCTTACAACATTGCGCCGAAAATTTTCTGGGAACTTGGTGCGGATGTCATTGAAATTGGAACCAATCCTGACGGTTTTAATATCAATGAAAAATGCGGCTCAACCAATCCCAAAGCTTTGCGCGAAAAAGTTTTAGAAACCAAAGCCGACATCGGAATTGCCCTTGATGGCGACGCTGATCGACTTTTAATAGTCGATGAAAAAGGCAACGCCATTGATGGCGACAAGCTGATTGCGCTGATCGCCGAAAAACTTCACGATGATGGAAATTTAAAAAAAGACACGGTTGTAATTACCCAAATGTCGAATTTGGCTTTGGAAAATTATTTAAATTATATCGGCGTTTCCACAATTCGCGCCCAAGTTGGCGACCGCTACGTTTTGGAAGAAATGCGAAAAAACGGCTGCAATTTTGGTGGCGAACAATCGGGACATATTGTGCTTTCAGATTATTCCACAACGGGCGATGGCTTGATTGCGGCGCTTCAAGTTTTGTCGGTGATTTGCGAAAATAAAAAACCGGCGAGCGAAATTTTGAATTTGTTTGAATTGTTCCCGCAGCTTTTGAAAAATATAAAATTTGATGCCAATAAGAAAAATCCTCTGGAAGAAAAAGCGGTGCAAGATTTTATCAAAGAAAAAGCAGATGAACTTGGCGAAAATGGGCGGATTTTGGTTCGCAAATCAGGAACCGAAAATTTAATTCGCGTGATGGTTGAAGGAAAGAATCAACATCAGATTGAAAAAATTGCCGATGAAATTATCGCCAAGATGAATTAAAAACAGCTTTTAAATAAAAGCTCAATTAAAGAAGCAGTTTTTTTAAAACAAAAAATCTATTGCAAGTTCATCAATTTACCAAATGAATTAATTCAACAAAACTTTACCAGCATAAGCCTATGAAACAAAGAAACGTAAGGATTTCCAAGATTCAGGATAAACAATTAGATTTTGGTCAAGTTATTAATATTTTAACAAGTTCGGTAAAAAAAACCGCTAAACCAAAATTCACTTTCATTGATTTATTTGCTGGGATTGGTGGCTTTCATTTAGCTGCTTCGCAGAATGGCGGCAATTGTGTTATGGCTTGCGAAATAGACAAGGCGGCAAAACAAACTTATTTAGCCAACCATAAAGTAAAAAATTTTGTTGAAGATATAACGAAGATAAAAACAAAAGACATTCCAGATCACGATTTACTTTGCGCTGGTTTTCCTTGTCAGCCTTTCTCACAAGCGGGATTTAAAAAAGGTTTTGATGACATAAGAGGCACTTTATTTTTTTACATTGCCGAAATTATCAGGGTTAAAAAGCCAAAAGCATTTTTTTTAGAAAATGTAAGACATCTCTTAAATCACGATGACGGCAGAACATTTGCCAAGATAAAGGAAGTCTTAGAAGAGCTTGGATATTCTTTTTCTTATAAGATAGTTAAAGCCTCTGATTTTGGACTTCCTCAACATCGTCCAAGGCTTTTTATGGTTGGGTTTAAAAACAAAAAAACTAAATTTGAATTTCCCGAAAAAATACCTTTAAAAGCGACGATGTCAGATATTTTTGGGGAACCTTGCAATAAAACTATTGGATTCACCCTTAGAGTTGGTGGCAGGGGTTCTAAAATTGATGATAGGAGAAATTGGGATAGATATTTGGTTGGTGGCAAAGAATACAAGATTCAGTCGAAAGATGGCGTAAAAATGATGGGCTTTCCCTCTGATTTTAAATTTCCTGTTTCTGAAACGCAGGCAATGAAGCAACTAGGAAATAGCGTTGCCGTTCCAGCAATCAGTAAAACAATTGAAGCAATCACAAAATACTTATGAGCGAAATTTTTGAGATTTTAAAGCTAGGCGATAAAGAGCTGCATAATCTTTTTAAAGAAATTGTAAACAAAGCAACTTATACGAGTCCTAGTCAACTAATTAGCGATTGTTGGGCTGAATACGAAAAACAATCAGGAAAAAAATCTTCTGGCTCTTCTAAAAATAAAAACGGGCAATTCCTAGAGTTATTGGTTCAATACATACTTTGCAAAAACGATATTTTACCTTTTTACAAACAAGCAAAAGTTGCCTTTGTTCCCAATGTAAATTTCGACGCGCTGTTATACACGAAAGAAATTGGCTCGATAGTTTTAAGTATAAAAACCTCGTTAAGGGAAAGATATAAACAAGCCGATTTAGAAGCTATCGCACTAAAACAAGTTCACCGCAGATCAAAAACTTTTTTGCTTACGCTTTCTGACGAATATTTGAGCATAAACAAAAAAATAGAAAAAGGTGATGTAGCTGGCTTGGAAAAAGCCATAAATTGCCACAATAGTGATTTTGATTTGTTTATAGAGGAGTTGAAAAAATACACTTTTATCGAGGCTGGAAGCGTTGAAATAGTTATTGGTAATTTACTAAAACAGAAAAAATAAGAATAATCAATCAACTCAATAAGAAGTCTCGAAGCCTTCGAATTTAAAAAGATTAAACTATTAAAAACTACCAAATGACCGCCTTACAAAATCTACTAAAAACCCTGCGCCAAAATTCTTTAAGCCCGCGCGAACAAGGCACTTATTTTGAAGAATTGGCAATTAAATATTTTCAAAACGAGCCTTTTTACCAACAACTTTTTTCTTCGGTTCAAACTTATTCAAATTGGGCAAAAGAGCAAAATTTAGCTGGACAAAAAATAGATCAGCGCGACGCGGGAATTGACTTGGTTGCAACAACTCACGGCACCAACGAATTCCACGCCATTCAATGCAAATTTTACGAAGAAACCTACCGCATTCAAAAATCTGACATCGACAGTTTTTTCACCGCTTCGGGCAAAAAACAATTCAGCCAAAGAATCATTGTTGCCACCACCAACAATTGGTCTGAACATGCCGAAGATGCGCTACAAAATCAACAACCACCCGTCACCAAAATCGATCTAAACGATTTAGAAAATAGCCAAATTGATTGGTCAAAATACCAACCAAACCAGCAGCCGATTTTAAAGAAAAAGAAAGAACTTCGCGACCATCAAAAAGCTGCCTTAAAATCAGTTGAAGAAGGTTTGCGGGAAGCGGCTCGCGGCAAGTTAATCATGGCTTGCGGCACGGGGAAAACTTTCACCTCTCTAAAAATTGCTGAAAAACTAGCAGGCAAAAACAAGCGAGTTTTGTTTTTAGTCCCTTCGCTTTCGCTACTTTCTCAAACCCTAACCGAATGGACGCAAGAAAGCGCAACGCCCCTAAACAGCTTCGCCGTTTGTTCTGACTCCGACGTTGGCAAGAAACGAAAAAATGAAGACGACATCGTCCAAACCTTCACTCACGAACTGCGCTACCCCGCAACCACCAACGCCGCGCGCTTAGCTTTTGAAATGCAAAAACGCCACGACTC
>CANEUK010000045.1 GCA_947441695.1 Rickettsiales bacterium | reverse complement strand
TAATCGCAATGATTTTGTTATTAATAATACTAAAAAAAGCATCAAATGTTGCTCGATAAAATTACTCCAGTTGACGTTCATATCGCAAATAAACTTCGTCAATTTCGACTTTTAGCTGGAATTAGTCAGGAAAAACTAGGCGATTTGGCGGGTGTAACTTTTCAACAAATTCAGAAATACGAAAAAGCTAAAAATCGTATTAGCGCAAGCAGACTTTTTGAACTTGCACAAATTTTAAAAAAGCCAGTTAGTTCTTTTTTTGAAGATTTAACCGCAGATCGTAGCTACTATAACTATGATTTTGAAACTGATAAAAAATTAAAAAAGAAACTGATGGAGGTGGACAAAGAAATTCTTCCTCTAATTCGAGCTTTCAACAAAATTGAAAATCCAGCATCCAAGAAAAGCTTGGTTGCATTAGTAGCTTCAATCACAGATTCCAAAGATAAGAAAATTAAACACAAATACACTTAATCAATTCAAGCTTCGTTTGAAGTTGGGTTTGCTTCAAATCTCGGCAATTTCAACGATTAATCACAAGATTTTTGTTAATCGGCTTGCGCTTCAAATTAGAACTCTAAACCAAAAATCTTCAATCACTTTTGGCGCATTTAATCTAATTTAAAAAGTCGATTTTTCTTAAAACAAAAAATCTATTGCGGATGCCCTGATTTATTAGGAGAACAGCAATTAAAAATTAATCCAAATTCAAGCGAATTTCGAATTTGGTCGAGTATATAAAGCCAATCACTTGTTGATTTCAAACTTTGCACAAATAGTGTTTTTTTTAGTGGTTTAATCAAACACATAAATATAACTTTCTTACTTATTAAAAAAACTCACTAATCTTTTAACTCAACTTAAATATGGCAAGTAATCTAACTATTATGGGCAACAAAGAAATTTTGTTGGTTGCTGAAAACATTGCGCACGAAAAAGGAATTTTGTTGCAGGAAGTTATTGAGGCCATGGAAGAAGGTATAAAGCTTGCCGCTAAAAAAAAATTCGGCAGCAACTTAGATATCGAATGCCGTATCGATAAAAAAACTGGACAAATAAAGTTGTTCAACAAGCTACAAGTTGTTGAAGATGATGATGAATATTTTGACATGAGAACTCAAATTACCTTGAAGCACGCCAAGCAAGAAGATCCTGAAGCGGAAATTGGTGATTCGGTTGTTCAAGAATTGCCTCCGATAGATTTAAGTCGAGTTGTTGCTCAAGTAGCAAGAAACGAGATAATTCGTAAAGTTAAAGAAGCTGAAAAAAATAAAGAATATAACGAATTCAAAGACCGTTTGGGTGATATTGTAAGTGCTGTAGTAAAAAAAGTTGGGTTGAAAAATATTGTCATGGAAGTTGACGGTTACGAAGCCGTGATTCATGAAAGCGGATTGATTCCGCGCGAAAACTTTCGTGTCGGAGACCGTATGAGGTGCTATATTGAAGATGTTCGCAAAGAGTCTCATGGTGTGCAAATTTTCTTATCACGAACTCACCCACAATTTTTAGTTAAACTTTTTGAACAAGAAGTTCCTGAACTCTATGACAGAAATATTGAAGTTAAGGCCGTAGCTCGCGATCCGGGTTCGCGTGCCAAAATTGCAATCTACTCAAGGCGCGAAGATATTGATATTGTTGGTTCGTTCATTGGTATACGAGGCAGCAGAGTTCAATCAGTTAGTTCTGAACTGCGTGGTGAAAAAATTGATATAATGAAATGGTCTTCAAATATTGCAGAATTAGTAGTTAGCGCCTTAACCCCAGCCAAAGTTAGTAAGGTTGTGGTTGATGAAGAAAATAAACTTATTGAAGTTGTGGTTGCCGAAGATCAGCTTAGTTTAGCAATTGGTCGAGGCGGTCAAAATGTAAAACTAGCTTCAAAACTGGTCGGTTATAAAATTGACGTAATGACCAACGATCAAGAATCTGTGCGGAGAACTGCGGAATTTAATCAAGCTTCAAAACTATTCATTGAAGCTCTGGATGTTGAAGATATGATTGCCAATCTTCTTGCTTCTGAAGGCTTTTCAACAGTTGAAGATTTGGCAGAAAGTGAGATTTCTGAAATTGAATCTATTGAAGGGTTTGATGAAGAAATAGCGAAAGAAATTAAACGTCGAGCCGAAGAATATTTACAAAAAAGTTCTTAATTGAGCTTTAAATTCAAATTTATTTTACGAAGACATGATAAAAAGTTTAGTTTGCTCAAATAACTTAAAAAATTGAGCAAATTTGACTCACATTTAGCAACTCAAAATTACCCAAATTCAAATAAATTTGAATTTGACTAAGCAATCATCTCAATGACAGATAAAGATAACCAAAATACAGTTCGTTCAAAATTAACATTGAAGTTAAATCCAGTAGCGTCTTTTGGTGGTCAAACACTTACGCTCAAAAATGTTGAAAATAAGAAAATTAGCAATTCTTTGGTTCAAGTAACAATTAAAGGGCGCAAAAAAGAGGTTAAAAAAGACGATATCAAGCCAATTATTGATAAAAAAGAGTTAGAGGCTAGATCTTACCAATTTTTTGACTCAAAAACACAAGATAATGAAATAAAAACTCACGAAATTCTTAGTAAAATCACTAAAGAAAAACGCAAAATTGATGAAGAGAAGTTAGTAGCTTCGAAAGTTGAAATTGAGCCTGAAAAAAAATCCGAAAATATTGAGAAAGAAGTTAAAAAAATCACTCTAACCAATTCTGAACAAAGCTTAGTTCAGGCTGAACCGAAAATGGATGGATTTGATATCAGAAGCAAAATTAAGCAAAGCATCGAAATCAATAATCGCGAAAAAGAAGAGCGCGAAAGAATTACTAACGAAAGAAAGAAACAAGAGTCAGATCGTTTAGAAAAAGAAAGATCTGAGACAGAAAAAAATAAATTAAAAAAATCTGCCGCCCCATTTTCTAAAACTCACAACAAACTTTCCGAAAGCGAAGAAACAGCAAGAAAAGGAAAATCTGCATTAAAAGAAGATAGAATAAATGCTAAAAAGCTAACCTATATAATTAATAGCGGCAAAGATTCTGACGAAATTGAATTTGGTCGAAGAAGAAAAAAAGCAAGATTTAAAGTTCAAGAAGATCAAAATAAAGAATATAAAAAAATATCTCGAGAAGTTGCTTTGCCCGAGTTAATTTTGGTTTCCGAACTTGCTGATAGAATGTCAGAAAAAACTGGAGATGTAGTAAAAAAACTTTTTACTATGGGAATGGTTGTAACTAGTAACCAAGCAATTGATGCCGATACGGCCGAGATTATTATAGGTGAATTTGGACATAAAGCCAAACGAGTTTCTCACTCTGACGTTGAAAATATTTTAGAAGAAAATAACGAAGCCAGTGAGTTGCTTCCAAGAGCTCCGGTTGTAACTATAATGGGTCACGTTGATCACGGAAAAACTTCTTTGCTCGATGCTTTGCGCGAAACTGACATTGTATCTGGCGAACATGGTGGAATTACCCAGCATATTGGTGCTTCTCGCATTAAAACCAAAGAAGGAAAATTTATCACTTTTCTTGATACTCCTGGTCACGAGGCATTCACCGAAATGCGCTCTCGTGGTGCTAACGTAACTGATATAGTGGTTTTGGTTGTTGCCGCCGATGATGGAGTTAAAGAGCAAACTATTGAAGCAATTAATCACGCTAAGGCTGCTAACGTTCCAATAATTGTTGCGGTTAATAAAATCGATAAACCAGGAAACGATCCTCAAAAAGTAAAAAACGAACTCTTATCTCATGAAATTATTTCTGAAGATTTGGGTGGAGAAGTGATGTTTATACCAGTTTCGGCTAAAAACAAAATCAATCTCGACAAGCTAGAAGAAGCAATTTTGCTACAAGCTGAAGTTCTTGACTTAAAAAGTTCTTATCAAGGTAAATCAAGCGGAGTTGTTTTAGAATCAAGAATTGAAGCTGGTAAGGGTGTTGTTGCAACCCTTTTGGTGCAAAAAGGCACGCTCAATATTTCAGACTTAATAGTAGTTGGAACATCTTTTGGACGTGTGCGTAAAATGTCTGACGACTCTGGAAGAAACATTAAATCTGCCACGCCTTCGGTTCCAGTTGAAGTTTTAGGACTAGATAATGTTCCAAATGCTGGAGATAAATTTGTTGAAGTTGAAGAAGAAAGGCAGGCTCGTGAAATTATCTCTTATCGAGATAGAAAAGAAAAAGAAGGAAAGGCGCTAAAAAATTCAGTAAAATCTTTGACCGATGTTTTTAAGCAATCTGGTAAAGATAAAATAAAATACCTCAATATTATCATCAAATCTGATGTTCACGGTTCTGGTGAAGCAATCAATAGTAGCGTTCTTAAACTAACCAATGAAGAAGTTGCAGTTAAAGTTGTTCATATGGCAACTGGAGCAATTTCTGAAAGTGATATAAACCTGGCTGCTGCTTCTCAAGCTATTGTTATTGGATTCAACGTTAGAGCAAATGCTACTTCCAAAGAACTAGCCCGTTTAAAAGGTGTAAATATTCAATATTATTCAATCATTTATAACTTGGTTGATGATTTGAAATTACTGCTTTCTGGAATGTTAAACCCAACCAAAAGTGAAGAATATCTCGGGCAGGCCGAAATAAGGCAAATATTCAAAGTTTCTGGGGCTGGAAAAATTGCTGGATCATTTGTTACTGACGGCATTATCAAAAGAAATGCTAAAGTTAGATTGTTGCGTGATAATGTAGTTATTCACGATGGTATTTTAAAAACTCTTAAACGCTTTAAAGATGACGTTAAAGAAGTAAAAGGCGGATTCGAGTGTGGAATTGCCTTTGAAAACTACGAAGACATCAAAGAAAAAGACATTCTCGAATGCTATGCAATAAATGAGCAAAAAAGATCTTTCTAAAAAAAGCCTCAATTTTCTAAAGATTCGATAAAACATGATAAAATATTCCCTTTCTTCGCGAATCATTCATTGGCTAATGGCGGCAATAATAATTCCAACTCTTGGCGTTGGAATTTATATGAAAGATTTTTTACCAAAAGACTCTCCTAAACACCTAGAAATCTATTCCTTACACAAATCTTTTGGCGTTATCGCTCTAATTTTTATTTTTATTAGAATTATCAATCGCCTACTAAATAAGGCACCCAAACTTCCATCATCAATTTCAAAATTAGAAAAAATTTTAGCATATTTAGGTCATTTAGGGCTTTATAGTTTAATGATTTTGGTGCCACTTTCGGGATATTTGATGTCAAATTATTTTGGCTTTCCAGTTCGTTTATTTTCAATTATTTTGCCCAATATGGTTGAAACCAACTATGAATTAGGAAAAATATTTTCTGAAACTCACGAGATTTGCGCCTATTCTTTACTTGGATTGATTTCAATTCACATTTTTGCCGTAATCAAACATCGTTTTTTTGATAAGCCAGAAAATGATGTTTTAAAAAGAATGATTTAATCAAATGCTTAAATCACGAATAATTCCTTGCTTAGATGTTAAAATGGGTCGCGTGGTTAAGGGCATTAACTTCGAAAATTTAGTCGATGCTGGTGATCCTGTTGCTCAAGCAAAATTTTATTATGACGAAGGTGCTGACGAAATTTGTTTTTTAGACATTTTAGCTTCGCAAGAAAATCGAAGCACAATCTTAGATTTGGTAAAAAAAGTTTCTAAAGTTTGTTTTATTCCTTTCACAGTTGGCGGCGGCATTAAAGAAATTGAAGATTTTTCTAATCTTTTAAAATGCGGTGCTGACAAAATTTCTATAAATAGCGCAGCAATAAAAAACCCTAATTTAATTTCTCAAGCAGCCAAAAAATTTGGCTCGCAGTGCGTGGTTGTTGCAATAGATGCAAAAAAAAATTCTAAGGGAAATTACGAGATTTTTAGCCATGGCGGCAAAATTCCAACTGGAATTGATGCCGCTGATTGGGCTAAAAAATCTGCGGAATTGGGCGCTGGAGAAATTTTATTAACCTCAATGGATCGAGACGGAACCAAGATCGGATACGATTTAGAGCTAATCAAAAAAATCACCAATCAAGTTTCAATTCCCGTAATTGCTTCTGGCGGAGTTGGAAATTTACAACATCTAAGTGATGGAATAAAATCTGGCGCATCGGCGGTGCTTGCTGCTTCAATTTTTCACTTTAAAGAATATTCAATAAAACAGGCAAAAGAGTTTTTAACTAAACAAGGAATTGGAGTTAAAAACAACTAATCAGCCTCTACATTCTTGGCTCATAATTATTGATGTGATTGGTATTTAGAATGTTTACGTCTTGGAAATTTTTTATAACTGACTGCGATAGGTGGGATTTTATTTTAATATATACCAAATCTACTGAAACTCGAACAAGTTTTGCTTATGAAGTATGGGTTCCCCACAAGCGTAGGAGCCGCTAATGTGGCGTAAGAACTTGAAATATATCGAAGTCCAAAAGACTTTGATATATTTGGGAGCGCCAATGAAAGTTAATCTTTTATATCGAGCAGATGTTAAAAAATTTCTTATTTCTAAGATTAACTCTTGTCTTGCATGATATCTTAATTTTTTTGCTCTATAAAGTTCTTTAAGGAATTTTAAGAAAATTCGATCTAAAGTTGTTTCGACCCAAACCTGAAAAAATTAAACAAAAAATTTATGACACAAGAGCCAAAATACTCTATTGAAGAGCATAAACACAGATTTGCATCTTGGGCCGCCTCAAGAGCGGCATCTACAAGTAGTATATGTCGTTTTAGAGTAGAAGACGGGATAAAAATTCTTGAGAGGTGCGGTTTTAAACCCGATACTCTTGAGAATGCGGATAAATTACCAGAACATGAAAAATTTGATTCATGGCATGAAGAACATTGCGAAAAGGCGATTATATTATCTAAAAGTGAAGGTTCCGATCCTGTATCTGTTGCTGGAAATTTTACTTATGGAATTGCTGCCAAATTAATAAATTGTTACTTAAAATCTAAATTTGTTTGTGGCGGTGATCATGAAGATAGAAAAGTAGAGGTCATACATCCTCCCATTGATTCATTGTTGCTTAAAGCTCTAAAGAACAAATATCCTGATTTCAAAGAATTTCATGAAAAAGAACTTGGTAAAAAACCATGGTCAAAATTTGATAAAGAAGATTATAAAAAAGTCATAGAAGGGATTAAGAAAATCAGTAATGGCAATCCATTGTGGAAGATAGAGTATCATTGGCAAGGTTATAGAAATCATGAATAACCCGCAAAATTTTCCGATCAAAAACTCCCTTTCCAAATCGGATTATTTGAAAGCAATTCAGTGTAAAAAATCCCTGTGGCTTTCAAAAAATCGTTCGGATTTAAAACCACCTCTTTATGAAAAAACCCAATCCAAATTCAAAACTGGTGAAGAAATAACCCAGCTAGCAAGAAACTATTTTTTGGGTGGCATAAAAGCGGCCGAGAGTTTCTTTGATGTTAAAAAGGCGGGGTTAATTCAACTAATGAGATAATTGCTCAAAATCACTCCATAATTTTTGAGGCAACGGCGATAATTGAGGCTGATAATTGCCATGCGCGAATTGATATTTTGCGCAAAAGCCAGAATTCGGAATCTTGGGAGTTAATTGAAGTGAAGGGTTCAACTTCCCTAAAAGAAAGCCACTTAGAAGACTTATCCTTCCAATATCATGTTTTCTCAAAGGCGGGCTACAAGATAGATCGCTGTTTCTTGATGTTACTTGATGGGAAATATAAGCGAGATGGCGAGCTAGATTTAAACAAACTATTTAAAATTGGTGATTTCACCGAAGCCGTTTTAGAAAAACAAAGTGAAGTTGAAGCGAATAAATCAGATTTCTTGAAGTTCTAACCAGACAATTTGAGCCAGAAGTAAAAATTGGCGCACATTGCTTTGAAAAAGATGGTCATTATCCGCAGTGCGAGGTGATTTATTCACATTTTTTTATTAAAATTTCTTTGCCGCTTTTACAGCTCAAAAAATTTAGAATCACAAAAATTTCTTAGAAAAACTTGATTTGCGACAGCGCCATTTCAATGTTTTTCAACGAATGTTTCGACATATTTTTTGCGCCGTAATTTTCAATTACCTGATTCTTATTCATTTTCTATGTTTGCATTTATCCAAAAAGCGGTGTTTTTTGCTTTGTTCCAATATTTAAAAAAACGATTAAATTCATAGCCAGAACCAATATTTACGAAGGGTTTTTCTTCAACAATTTCAACCAAAAAAACTTTTGATAACTTCTCAACAAGATTGTTAATTTGAGTATCGACCGTAAAAGGAGTGATAATTTTTTCAGGCTTAAAAGATTTTAAAACTTCTATTGTGTCGCCTTTGATAATTTCAATTTGAAGCTGGCAAAGAGTTTCGTAAATAAAAACTAATCTTTTGAATGAATAAGAGCGCTTTTTAAAAAATTCTTCATCCCAAATATAAATCGCTTTCGTACCTTCATTCATATTATCAAAAACTGGGTGATTTTGGCTTAATGCTTTATCGTGAAGCCAAATTATTTGTTTAGTCAACGAACACCTCCAATATTTGGAAATAAACGCTTGGTTAATTCTTCGTAGCTGGCGTCTAGCTCGATATTGTTTTTAGAAGATGTATCAAAAAACTTGCCAAAATATTTATCAGCATTTTCAAGATTAAAGATGTAAGGCTTGTTGCTAAATGTGCTTGCAACCCATTGCCAAGAAAAATTATTGCTCGCTTCATCGCCATCAAGAAGATGTTCTAAAAACCAATGCGCGCCAGCTTGCCATTTAATTTTCCTAAAATGAACGACATAACTAGCCAAATACATTCTGACATGATTATGAAGATAACCAGTTTGCACAAGATCGTTAATACAAGCGTCAATAAAGTTAGAGCCGGTTTTAGCATTTAAAATATCTTCAGGCATTATTGGTGAATAATCTTGAGCGTTGTGGCCGGTTTTATATTCTTCAACATCACTCCAAATCCATTCAGGATTTGTTTTTGCAATGCGCT